>NZ_CAHJXA010000001.1 GCF_903644135.1 Sphingomonas bacterium
ATCGTCGGCATGGGGCGGATCGGCCAGGCGGTGGCGATGCGCGCGCGCGCGTTCGGCCTGGCGATCCACTACCACAACCGCCATCGCCTGCCCGCCGTGGTGGAAGCGCAGCTGGCGGCAACCTGGCACGCGGACCTCGACGCGATGCTGGCAACGGCGGATATCGTCACCATCCACACCCCGCTCAACGCCGACAGCCGCGACCTCCTCGACGCGCGGCGGATCGCGCTGATGCGGCCGCATGTCTACCTCATCAACGCCAGCCGTGGCGGCATCGTCGACGAGGACGCGCTGGTCGCCGCGCTGGAGGTGGGGCGGCTGGCCGGGGCCGGGCTCGACGTCTGGCGGCACGAGCCGAGCATCGACCCGCGGCTGCTGGCGCTGCCCAATGTGGTGATGACGCCGCATATGGGCTCGGCGACCTATGAGGGCCGGCTCGCGACCGGCGAGCGGGTGATCCAGAACATCCGCATGTGGGCTGACGGCCATCGCCCGCCCGATCAGGTGCTGGAAGGCTGGGCTTGAGCATTTGTTAGGCGCGGCGGGCTACACTCGCCAGCCATGGAGAATGTCCGCATCGTCGCTGCGCCGCGGGAAGGCGGCATCCTCGCGCATCTGACGACAGCGCGATGGATCGTGCCGGCGCTGTTCGCGCTGACGCTCGGCGTTCGAGTGGCGCTGATCTTGGTTTGGCCGCAGACGCCCTTCTCGGACGGTGCCTGGTATCTGCTGCGCGCGACCGAGCTGGCGCAGGGAATGGGCTATCAAGAGGCTGGGCATCCTACCGCCTTCTGGCCGGTCGGCTTCCCCGGCCTGCTCGCGGGATCGATCTGGCTGACCGGCAGCGCCGTTCTCGGCCCGATGCTCGTCAACCTGCTGGCCGCGGCGGCGACGCTGGCGCTGATCCTGTGGCTGGCGGCGGCGCTTGGCGCTGGCCTGGCGGCGGGGCGGATCGCGGGGCTGCTCTATGCGCTGTACCCGGCCAACGTCGTCTATGCCGGCGCGCCGCTGTCGGAGACGGCGTCGACCGCCGTCGCTATCGCCGCCTTCGCGCTGCTGATCGCCGGCCGGCGGCGCTGGCCGCTGCTGGTCGCGTCGGGGCTGATGTTCGGCGTGGCAACGCTGATGCGCGCGCAGTTGCTGTTCTTTCCGGTCGGCGGCGTCGTCGCGCTGCTGCTGGTCTACCGCGACCTGCGCTGGCGCGACGGGCTACGCGCGCTGCTGATCGTACACGTCGCCATGGCGGCGGTCATCCTGCCCTGGACATTGCGCAACGAGCGGGCGCTGGGCAGTCCCGTGCTGGTCTCGACCAATGGCGGCATCGCCCTGTTCACCGGGGCATATGATGGCGCGACCGGCGACTGGACGGGGTGGGAAACCACGCCAGTCTGGGACCGGAGCGGCATCGGCTATGACCAGCGCGTCGAGCGGCAGGTCGAGCTCAACGACCGCTTCCAGTCGCTCGCCAAGGGCTGGATTGTGGCGCATCCGCTGCGCTGGACGGCGCTGGGCGTGAAGAAGATGGCGCTGCTCTGGCGTAAGGACAGCGACGCCTTCTGGTCGATGCACGAGAGCTATCCCGATGAGGAGCGAGGCTGGACGATCGTGGCGGTGGTCGACCAGCTCTATTATTTCGCGATCCTGCTACTGGCCGTGCCGGCTCTGGTCGTCGGCGGGCGCGGGATCGTCCGGCGCGATGCCGACACAAGACTGGCGCTGCTCGGCTGTATGCCGGCGTTCGTGACGCTGACCGCGTTCGCCTTCACCGGCCAGATCCGCTATCACTTTCCGGCGATGCCGTTCCTGATCGTCGCCGCCGGCTGGACGCTCGCCCGCTGGCTCAGTCGCCGGTCAGGATACGATCGACCAGCTGCTTGACCGTCGGCACGAAGCCGTTGGAATAGAACGGGTCACGCTTGAAGTTATAGGCGGCATGACCGGCGAACATCAGGTTCGCCTCGGTATCGCCGCCGTGAGCGATCTCCTGCAGCGTCTTTTGAATGCAGAAGCTGCGCGGGTCGGCCAGCCGCCCGGTGGAGTTGGTCTCGGTGTCCGCCCAGGACGAGAACAGGCATTGCGACAGGCAACCCATGCAGTCGGCCTGATCCTTGCGGATTTCCGCCTTTTCCTGCGGGTTGACGAAAACCAACGTGTTGTCGGGCGTCTTCAACGCATCGGTAAAGCCGGCCCCGAACCACTCGCGCGCGCGCAGCAGGTCGCCGCGCGTCACCCAGAAGTTGCGGCCCTTCACGCCGACGTCGAGCTGGAAGACATGGTCCCCCGCCTCCTGCGTCGAGAAGGCGATCTGCCGCTCCGACCGCGCCTCCAGCGACCGCAGGAACGGGTTGCGCACCGCCGATGAGTAGAAGCCGGTCGGCGAGAAGCGGTGGAGCAGCACCTCGCCCGGTTCGATCGTCATCAGCCGCTGCTTCCAGCCTTCCGGGATCGGGCTCTCGCGCGTCAGCAGCGGACGCGTGCCATATTGGAACGCGATCGCGCCCAGCTCGGCATTGTCGATCCAGTCGCTCCAGTCGCGCAGGTACCAGACGCCGCCGGCCATCACGATCGGCGTCGTGTCGGGGATGCCTCCCTCGCGCATCGTCTCGCGCAGCGCCTTGACGCGCGGATAGGGGTCCTCGGGCTTCAGCGGGTCCTCGGCGTTGGACAGGCCGTTATGGCCGCCGGCCAGCCACGGGTCCTCATAGACCACCGCCGCCAACCACTGCGCCGCCTTGCTGTACGCCCGCTTCCATAGCGCGCGGAAGGCGCGGCCGGAGCTGACGATCGGCAGGTACGATACTTCGTAGGAGGCGGCGATCTCGCTGAGCTTGTAGGGCATCCCCGCGCCGCAGGTGACGCCTGCAACCAGCCCCTTGGTCCGCTCCAGCACGCCGTTCAGCACGCGCTGGGCCCCGCCCATCTCCCACAGCACGTTGATGTTGATCGCGCCCTTGCCGCCGGCGATTTCGAACGCGCGGCGGACCTGCTCGACCGCGCCGTCGATGGCGTACTGGATCAGCTCCTCGTGACGCGCCCGCCGGGTCAGCTCGCGATACACCTGCGGCACGATCTTGCCTTCGGGATCGTAGCTGTCGGCGTTGACCGCGGAGACAGTGCCGATGCCGCCAGCGGCCGCCCAGGCCCCGGCCGAGGCGTGGTTGGTCGCGGCGACGCCCTTGCCCCCCTCGACCAGCGGCCAGACTTCACGGCCGTGATAGTTGATCGGGGTCAGGCCCTTGAACACGTGTCGTCACTCCCGGCGAAGCTACGTCCCGTAAAGCCAAAGGACGCCGCAGGCGAGCCCTAACCTTTGTTACCCCAGCGCGCCGGGTCGGCCGATCGCCTCTTCATACAAGGCCTTATACCGGGCGATCATCACCCCCTCGTCATATTCGGCGCGCGCCTTGGCCTGGTTGGCGGCTCCCAGGGCGTGGCGAAGCTCGGGGTTGGCGACCAGTTGCTGGAGAGCATCACGCAGCTGCACCTCGCCCATCTCGGCACCGATCATCGGTGCGTTATGCGCCGACAGCATCACCGGCACGTCGCCGACCGGGGTCGACACCACCGGCAGCCCCGCCGCCATCGCCTCGACCACCGCCAGCGGGAACTGCTCGCTCGACGACGACAGCGCGGCGATGTCGAACAGCCCGGTATAGGCGTAGGAGCGCGGCACGAAGCCGGGCATGACCAGCCGGTCGGCGATCCCCATCATCGCCGCGGCCTGGCGGATCGCGCCCTCCTCCGGCCCCTCGCCGACGATCACCAAGCGGAACCGCCCGGCAAGCCCGCCACAGGCGCGCACCAGCTTGGGCAGGTCCTTGACCGGGCGCAGGCCGGCGACGGCACCGATCACCACCTCGTCCTTGCGGCGGACCAGGCCGGGGATCGCCTTGAGATCGGGCCGCTGCGCGTAGAGCATCGTCGGGATGCCGTTGACGATGCGGCGTACTTGGGAGGCGGGCTGTTTCCAGGTGCCGAGCGCGATCCGCTCCAGCGCCTGCGACGGGACCGCCAGCGCATGGGCGGCGGGCAGCGCGATGCGGCGATAGATGTTGCGCTCGCGCTTCAACCCGGCCGCCTCGTCGGCGTTAAAGCCGTCCTCGTGATGGACCAGCGGCGGTGCCTGCTTGCCGAACACCCGCCGCGCCATCACCCCGTCGATCGCGCCCCAATTATAGGTGAGCACCAGGTCGAAGCCGCGCATGAACCGCGCGATCGCCTCGAACCGCGTCACCGCCGGCCGGCCGGTCAGCGACGGCGGGTCCAGCGCGATCTCGTAGCGGATGCCCTTGGCGATCGCGTCGCGCGCGCCGAGCGCATCGGGCACGCCCGAGACGATCACATGCCGCGCCGCGTCGCCGAATGCGTTCATCAACCGAACGGCGCGCGCCTCCTTGCCTCCCAGGGAAAAGGAGGAATGGAGGTGGAGGATGCGGACCGGCGCGGCCATCGACGTTCAGGCCACCACCCGGGCGAGCAGCCGGTCGATCGGCTCGTGCAGCGCCGGTTCGGACAAGGTCGGCGCATGGCCGACTCCCGCTACCGTCGTCAGCTCGGCACGGTCGAGCCCCGCGACCATCCGCTCGGCGGTCGCCGCCGACAGGATGTCCGACCGGCCACCGCGCACCACCAGCGTCGGCACGTCGCGCAGCGCCGACAGCGCCGCCCACATATCGGGGCCGGTCTCCGCACCCGGGTTGCGCAGCGGCTCGGCGATCTTGAGGTCGTAGTCGAGGACGATCCGCCCGGCGCTCGTCAGCCGGTACAGCCGCTTGGCCATCGCCAGCCAGTCCTCGATCCGCCAGTCGGGATAGACGTCGCGATTGGTGTCGGCGACGGCGCGCGCGGCGTGCATCCAAGTCGGGAAGCTGGACGCGCGACCGACATAGCCCTTGATCCGCGCGAGGCCGACCGGCTCGATCTCCGGCCCGACATCGTTGAGCAGCGCCGCGGCGATCGGTGCCCCCGCCCGGGCCAGCAGCATCGTGACGATCCCGCCCAGGGAGGTGCCGATCACGACGAACCGTCCAATCCCCTGATCAGCGAGCAACGCCTGGACATCGGCCACATAGGTCGCCGGGACATAGCTCATCGGGTCCTTCGCCGCCTCGCTGCCGCCGCGCCCGCGCAGGTTGACGGCGAGCACGCGCCAGCGTCCCGCCAGCCGCGCGGCGAGCGTGTCGTAATCGCGCGCGTTGCGGGTCAGCCCTGGTAGGCAGACGATCGGCGGACGGCTCGCATCGCCGGCATAGTCGCGGGCGTGCAGCTTCAGCCCGTCGGGCGAGGTCCAGTACAGCTGCTGATACGCCGACATGGTTGCGCCCCCGGTGACCCGCGCCCCATATCGCCGGATGCCCTTCTCCCCGCAAGCATATCGGCCCGCCGCCGCCCTCCTGTCGCTCGGGCAAGGCTTCTACGATCCGGTCGAGGCGGCGGACTTCCCGCAGGCAAGGCTGCGCTTCCGCAACGACTGCGCCGCCGCGGAGGTGGGCCTGAGCGAGCTGACCGACGACGAGTGGTGCGCGCATTTCGGCCGGTTCGTGGCCATGCCGGGCACGCTGCCGCAGCCGCTGGCGCTACGCTATCACGGTCACCAGTTCCGCCACTACAATCCCGAGATCGGCGACGGTCGCGGCTTCACCTTCGCGCAGCTGCGCGATGCGCGCGGCCGGCTGATGGACCTCGGCACCAAGGGCTCCGGCACGACGCCGTGGAGCCGGTTCGGCGATGGCCGGCTGACCCTCAAGGGCGGCGTGCGCGAGGTGCTGGCGAGCGAGATGCTGGAGGCGCTGAACGTGGCGACCAGCCGCAGCTTCTCGCTGATCGAGACCGGCGAGGCCCTGCATCGCGGCGACGAGCCTTCGCCGACCCGCTCGGCGGTGCTGGTGCGGCTCAGCCACGGCCATGTCCGGATCGGCAGCTTCCAGCGGCTCGCCTATCTGCGCGACGAGGCGGGACTGCGGGCGCTGACCGGCTACGTCCTGCGCGAGCTGTACGGCGAGGATAGCGACGACCCGATCCGCCTGCTCGACCTCGTCGTCGCCCGCACCGCGACGCTGGCGGCCGGCTATATGGCGGCGGGGTTCGTCCATGGCGTGCTTAATTCCGACAACATCAACGTCACCGGCGAGAGCTTCGACTATGGCCCGTGGCGGTTCGCGCCGACCTGGGACCCCGGCTTCGTCGCCGCCTATTTCGACGAGGGCGGCCTCTACGCCTTTGGCCGCCAGCCCGAGGCGATCCACTGGGACGTGATGCAGCTCGCCGCCTCGCTGCGGCTGATCGCCGACAGCGAACCTTTGATTGCAGCGCTGGAGCGATTTGCGGAGCGATACCAGCCGGCGATCGCCGCGGCGATGCTGTGGCGGCTTGGCGTCACGCCGCGCGGCCCCGCTGAAGACCGTGCGCTTGTCCAGGTCGTCGAGCGGGCTATGCGCCGCACCGGCGTCGCGCTCGAACGCTTCTTCTGGGATGCGTTCGGCGGAACGTTGCCGGCCAGCTACGCAGATGACTGGGAGGAAGTGCGCGCGGCGCTCGCAAGCTATCAGCCCCGCACGTCGCGCAACCACCCCTATTGGCAAGGCGGCCCCTGCTCGATGCTGATCGATGAGGTCGAGGCGATCTGGGCGGCGATCGACCGCGACGACGATTGGGGACCGTTCGACGCCAAGGTGGCCGCGATCCGTGCGATGGGGCAAGCACTCGCCTGATCCTTGACTTGCCCTTGAGGGCGGCGCGGTCACATAGGGCACCATGCCCGACGCGCTGATCTCGCACGAACCCGCGACCAGCATCGAGCTGTGGCGCGGCACGGCCGGCGATGTCGACGCGGAGGTGGCGGTCGCCCGCGCCGCTTGGAGCGGCTGGGCGGCGCAACCGCTCGGCTTCCGCAGCGAGACCCTGCGCCGTTTCGCCAACGTCGTGCGCCAGCGCAGCGAGGCATTGGCGGACACCTGCGCCCGCGAGACCGGCAAGCCGCTATGGGAGGCGCGCGCCGAGGTCGAGGCGGTGATCGCCCGTGTCGACATCTGCATCCGCGCCTATGGCGAGCGCACCGCCCAGCGCCGCATCGATGCCCCGCTCGGCGCGCGTCTGGCGGTGCGCCACAAGCCGCATGGCGTCGTCGCGGTGATCGCGCCCTTCCCCTCGCCGCTGCTGCTCCCCGCCGGCCGTATCCTGCCGGCGCTGCTCGCCGGCAATGCCGTGGTGTTCAAGCCGTCGGAGCAGGTCCCGGCCAGCGCCACGGCGCTGACGGAGTGCTTCCACGCCGCCGGCCTGCCGCCCGAGTGCCTGCGCCTCCTTATCGGCGGTTCGGCGGAGGGCAAGGCGCTGGCGGCGCACCCCGATGTCGACGCCGTGCTGTTCACCGGCTCCGCCCGCAGCGGCCTGGCGCTTGCCCGCAGCCTGGCGGCGCGACCCGAGACGCTGCTGGCGACCGAGCTAGGCGGCAACAACCCGATCGTCGTGTGGGACACGCCCGACCTCCACAGCGCCGCGGTGCTGGTGGTGCAGTCCGCCTTTGCCGGTGCCGGCCAGCATTGCATGGCGGCGCGACGACTGATCGTCGAGCAGCGGCTTGCCGAGCCGTTGCTGGCCGCGGTCAACGCCCTGATCGGCCGCCTGATCATCGGCGCGCCGCACGACAGCCCCGCTCCCTTCATGGGACCGGTCCGGGACAATGCGACCGCGGATGCGCTGACCGAGAGCTTCCTCGAACTGCTGATGCGCGGCGGCCGGGCGCTGCGCCATCCCGAACGGCGCGACGACCATCTACCCTTCCTGACGCCGGCGCTGATCGACGTGACCGGCATCGCCGAGCGGCCCGACATCGAGCTGTTCGGGCCGATCCTGCAGGTCGTCCGCGTCGACAGCTTCGACGCTGCCATCGCCGAGGCGAACGCCACCCGCTTCGGGCTGGCCGCATCGCTGATCAGCCAGACGCCGGCGCTCTATGACCGCTTCTGGGCGGGAACACGGGCGGGCATCGTCAACTGGAACCGGCCGACGATCGCGGCCGCGGCATCGGCTCCGGCGGGCGGCACCGGCTGGTCGGGCAATCACCGGCCCGGATCCTGGTACGAGGCGGACAATTGCGCCTATCCGGTGACCTCCAACGAGGCGGAGTCGGCGCGGGCCTCGATCGGTATCGGCCTGCGCGATGGCTGACGAAGCTGGCCTACGCACCGACCAAGCATCGAAACCATTGCGGAGTGTGGCCGGCGGGCTCATCTGGCGAAGCATGGCCAGTCTGCTCGACCCCCAAGCCCGCGGGCGCGTGATCCTCGTCGGTGCCGGCCCGGGCGATCCGGGGCTGCTCACCGTCCGCGCGGTCGAGGCGCTGAGGGTAGCGGACGTTGTCGTTCATGACGGCCTGATCGATCCGCGCGTCCTCGACCTCGCCCCCGCCGCTGCGCAGCGCATCTCGGTCGCCAAGCAGCGCGCGCGCCACACGCTGCCGCAGGATGCGATCAACGCGCTGATCGTCGCGCATGTGAAGACCGGCGCGATCGTCGTGCGGCTGAAGGGCGGCGACCCCTTCATCTTCGGCCGCGGCGGCGAGGAGGTGGAGGCGGTGCGCGCCGCCGGCCTGCCGGTCGAGGTGATCCCCGGCGTTTCGGCGGCGCTGGGCTGTGCGGCGGAGGCGATGCTGCCGCTCACCCACCGGGATCATGCGTCGGCCGTCTCGTTCGTCGCCGGCCAGTGCAAGGGGCTGAGCGAGCAGGACTGGTCGGGGCTGGCGGGTCAAGGCCGCACCTTGGTGATCTACATGGGCGTCGCCACCGCCGACGCGATCGCCGACAAGCTGATCGCCGACGGCGTCGCCCCAGACATGCCGGTCGCGGTGCTGGAGCGCGGCACGCTCGCCGGCCATCGCGCGCTCAAGACATTGCTCGCCGACCTGGGCGCGATGGTGAAGCGCGAGGGCGTCGCCAGCCCGGCGATCATCGTCGTCGGCGAGGTCGTCGAGCTGTCGGACGCCGAGGACAAGCTCGCCCGCTGGGCTCGCATCGCGGATGAGGTAGCGGCATGAAGCTGCTGACCGGCAACGACCTGCCTACCGGCGACGTGATCTGGTGGACCGGCAGCGGCTGGTCGCGCCATGTCGAGGAGGCCGCTGATGTCGGCGGCGGCGGCGACGCGCTGGCGCAGGCCGAGGAAGGCGCGCGGCGGGTCACTGCGGCCTACCTCATCGACGCGACCGACACGCCGCAAGGCCCCCGTCCCGCGCACATCAAGGACCGCGTGCGTGCGCTTGGCCCGACGGTGCGCCCCGACTTGACGCTGAAGCCTGCCGGTCCTTCGGCAGGGGCCTGGGTGATCTGATGTACCGCTACGACCAATATGACCAGAGCATCGTCGACGCCCGGGTGGACGAGTTCCGCGACCAGGTGCAGCGCCGCCTCGCCGGGCACCTGACCGAGGATCAGTTCAAGCCGCTCCGGCTGATGAACGGCCTGTATCTCCAGCTCCACGCCTACATGCTGCGCGTCGCCATCCCGTATGGCACGCTGGACGGGCGACAGATGCGGATGCTGGCGCACATCGCCCGCACCTATGACCGCGGCTACGGCCATTTCACCACGCGCCAGAATATCCAGTATAATTGGATCAAGCTGGAGCAAGCGCCCGATATCCTTGCCGATCTTGCAACGGTCGAGATGCACGCCATCCAGACCAGCGGCAACTGCATCCGCAACATCAGCTCCGACCAGTTCGCCGGGGCCGCCGCGGACGAAGTAGCCGATCCGCGCCCCTGGGCCGAGCTGATCCGGCAATGGTCGACCTTCCATCCCGAATTCAGCTTCCTGCCGCGCAAGTTCAAGATCGCGGTGATCGCTGCCGACGAGGATCGCGCGGCGATGCGGCTGCACGATATCGGCCTGCAACTGGTGGAGCGGGACGGCCGGCTGGGTGCGCGCGTGTTCGTCGGCGGCGGCATGGGGCGGACGCCGATGATCGCACCGGAGATCAAGGATTTCGTCGAAGCCGCTGATATCCTGAGCTATCTTGAGGCTGCCCTGCGCGTCTATAATCGCTATGGCCGGCGCGACAACATCTACAAGGCGCGCATCAAGATCCTGATCCACGAGATCGGTGCCGACGAATATCGCCGCCAGGTCGACGAGGAGCATGTCCAGGTGAAGGCGCTGGGCATCGATCCGCCCGCCGCCGAGCTGGCGCGGATCACGGCGATGTTCGCAGTCCCCGCCTTCGCCGCCGATGCGCCGGCCGAGACCGACCGCAGCGATCCCGATTTCGCCGTCTGGCTCGATCAGAACGTCGCCGCGCACAAGCAGCCCGGCCATGCCATCGTCACGATCAGCCTGAAGCCGATCGGCGGCATCCCCGGCGACGCCTCGGCCGAACAGATCGACGTCATGGCCGACCTTGCCGAGCGCTATTCGTTCGACGAGTTGCGCGTCACCCACAGCCAGAACATCGTCCTGCCCCATGTTCGCCAAGTCGATCTGCCTGCGGTGTGGCAGGCGCTGAGCGAGGCCGGGCTGGCCGATGCCAATCTCGACCTGATCAGCGACATCATCGCCTGTCCCGGCCTGGACTATTGCAGCCTCGCCAACGCGCGTTCGATCCCGGTCGCGCAGAAGATCGCCACCCGTTTCGCCGATCTCGGCCGCCAGCGCGAACTGGGCGAGCTCAAGCTCAAGATCAGTGGTTGTATCAACGCCTGCGGCCACCACCATGCCGGTCACATCGGCATCCTCGGCGTCGACAAGAAGGGCACGGAGAACTACCAGCTGCTCCTCGGCGGTTCCGGCGCGGAGGACGTCAGCCTCGCCAAGATCACCGGCCCCGGCTTCGACGAGGACGGCGTGGTCGACGCGATCGAGCGGGTCACCGACAAATATCTCATCGTGCGCGAGGCCGGCGAGCGCTTCCTCGACACCTATCGCCGGGTCGGCATGGAGCCGTTCAAGGAGGCGATCTATGGTTGAGGCCACCGACGATGCCGACCTGGCCGGCAACACCGACGCGCTGCTCCGCTTCCGCGACGACGCCGCGCCCGACGAGCCGGCAGTGACGCTCGATGCCTTCCTGGCCGACCAGGACGACACAAAAGCGGTGCGGCTGGAGGCGGGCGACGATGCGCGCGCGCTGCTGCCGTACCTGCGGCGGCTGGCACTGGTAGAGGTAAGCTTCCCCAGCTTTCGCGACGGCCGCGGCTATTCGGCGGCGCGGCTGCTGCGTGAGGCGGGATATGGTGGCGAGTTGCGCGCGGCCGGCGACGTGCTGGTCGACCAACTGTCGTTCATGCGCCGCTGCGGATTCGACAGCTTCGCTCCCGAGGCACCGATCGATCCAGCGACCCTCAATCGCGCGCTCGGCCGCTACGCCAACCAGTATCAGCCTGCCGCCGATCGCGCGGTGCCGGTTTGGAAGCAACGTCATGGCTGAAGCCGCACGCCGGCTCGACGTCATCGAAGTCGGCCCGATCGTCACCGCTGCAGACGCTGCGGCGATGGAGGAGCGCTTCATCGGCGTGCCTGCCGCGGCGATGCTCGCGGAGCTGCTGACGGGCGAACTGGCCGGCCGCGTGGCGGCGGTGTCGTCGTTCGGGGCGGAATCGGCCGTGCTGCTGCACATGGTCGCCGCTATCGACCGCGACGTGCCGGTGATTTTTACCAACACGCAGAAGATCTTCGGCGAGACTCTTGCCTATCGCGATGAGCTTGCCGAGCGGCTGGGGCTGACCGATCTGCGCGTCTATCGGCCCGATCCCCGGCTGCTGCAGCTGAAGGACGGGACCGGGCTGCGCTGGTCCTACGACCCCGACGGCTGCTGCGACCTGCGCAAGGTCGAGCCGCTGCGCCGCGCCCTGCTGCCGTTCGGGGCGTGGATCAGTGGTCGCAAGGGCTTCCAGGCCGGCACCCGCACCGCGCTGCCGCGGTTCGAGGCGGACGAGGGCAAGCTCAAGCTCAATCCGCTCGCCGACTGGACCAAGGCGGACCTCGACGGCTATTTCGCCGCTCACGACCTGCCCCGCCATCCGCTGGAGGCGCAGGGATATCCCTCGATCGGTTGCGCGCCCTGCACCAGCAAGGTGCTGCCCGGTGACGATCCGCGATCGGGACGCTGGCGCGGCTGGGACAAGGTGGAATGCGGCATCCACCAGCCGGCAAGCCCGGGCGAGGACCCGATCTTCTAAGCGGCTGCCGATGCCGTTCGGAGCCAATCGCCTTATCATCGGTTAGCTTTCCGACGCGCCTCGGCGCTTGCGCCGGAGCCAGTTTTGCATCGTCCTCCTCGTTTCGTCGTTGCCGCAGCGCCTGCGGTGCTCGCGCTCGCCGGGTGCACCCACAAGGGCGGCAACCCGGCCCCGCCGCGCGTCGACACGGCGGCGCAACTGCCGTCCGAGACATCGACCATCGTCGTGCCGGTGAGCGCGCCGTTGACCGACCTCGAAGCGGCCATCGACCAGGAGACGCCCAAGCAGCTGTGGAAGATCGATCAGCATCAGGACAGCTGCGTCCCCGCCAAGCGCGTGAACCTGGGCATCGCCAAGGTGAAGGTCGTGCCCAATCTCGGCTGCCGGATCGTCGGCCAAGTGGTGCGCGGCCGCATCGCGCTCGGCGGCAGCGGGTCGACGTTGCGGATCACCATGCCGGTGACCGCGACCATCTCCGCCAACAATGTCGGCGGCCTCGTCAGCAAGACCGCGACCGGGGCAGCGGTCGTCCACGCCACCGCGCGGCTGTCGGTCGCGGGTGATTGGCGACCGGTGGCGAAGGTGTCGATCGATTACGACTGGAGCACGCCGCCCGGCATCGACTTCCTCGGCAAGCGCATCGTCTTCGCCGACAAGGCCGACGAGCGGCTGAAGCCCGTCATCGCCGACCTGGAACGCAGCCTGCCGGCGCAGCTCGCCAAGCTCAACCTGCGCGACAAGCTTGGCGAGGCATGGCGGCAGGGCTTCACCTCGCTGCAGCTCAACCGCGCCAACCCGCCGGCCTGGATGCGGATCACGCCCAAGCAGCTCGGCTTTGGCGGCTACAAGGTCACGGGACGCAATCTGGAGATGGTGCTCGCGGCCGAGGCGGTGACCGAGACGTTCGTCGGCGATCGCCCGGCCGATCCCGCGCCGACGCCGCTGCCGCCGCCCTCGCCGTCGATCGGTGAGCGTGGGCTGCAATTCTTTATCCCCGTCCTCGCCGACTATGCGCAGCTGGAGCCGGTGGTCCAGCGCACGTTGCAGAAACTGGCGGCCAAGGGGATCAACCTCAAGGGCATCGGCCCGGTCGATGCCCAGTTCGGCAAGGTCACCATCTACGCCACTGACGGCGGCCATCTCGCGATCGGCGTCGAGACCAAGGTGAAGGCGCGCACTCATTCGTGGATAGCCACGGACGGCACGATCTGGCTGACTGCGATCCCGTACAACGCCGCCGGGTCGCAGCTGATCCGCGCCCGCGACGTCCGCCTCGCCAGCGACACGGATAGCCACGTCGCCAACCTGCTGGTCGCCCTGTTCAACGACACGGGCGTGCGCGACAGCATCCGCGACTCGCTCAGCCACGACTTCGCGAAGGATTATGCCAAGGTGCTTGGCTCGGCACGCACCGCGATCGCGGCCAAGCGCGAGGGCGACTTCATGCTGTCGGCCAACGTGACGCAGGTGCGCAACGGCCAGATCAAGGTCACCGGCAAGGGGCTGTTCCTGCCGGTGCGCGCAACGGGAGCGGCGTCGATCAGCTATCGGCCGGGCTAATAGCCGGCGTAATCGCTGAAGCGGGTGATGGTCGGGTCGAACTTCATCGTCACCTTGCCGGTCGCGCCGTGGCGCTGCTTGGCGACGATCAGCTCGGCGAGGCCATAGACGCGCTCCATGTCCGCCGCCCAGCGCGAATGGTCCTCGAAGGTCTTGGAGTCGTCGCCCTCGCTCGGCCGCTTGGGCTCCTTGGCAGCGACGTAATAATCCTCGCGATAGACGAACCAGACCATGTCGGCATCCTGCTCGATCGACCCCGATTCGCGCAGGTCCGACAATTGCGGCCGCTTGTCCTCGCGCTGCTCCACCGCGCGGCTGAGCTGCGACAGCGCCAGGACGGGGACGTTGAGGTCCTTGGCCATGGTCTTGAGCCCGCGGCTGATCTCGGAAATCTCCTGGACGCGATTGCCGTCGCTCTGCTTACCCGAGCCGGTGAGCAGCTGGAGGTAATCGACGACCACCAGCCCGATCTCGTTGTTGTGACGCCGTTGCAGCCGGCGGACGCGGGTGTGGAGAGAACCGATCGACAGGCCGCCGGTATCGTCGATGAACAGCGGCAGGTTCTCCAGCTCGGCGGCGGCGGCGGCAAGCTGGCCGAACTCCGCCTTGCTGATCTTGCCCATCCGCAGCGATTCGGAGCTGATCTTCGACTGTTCGGCGAGGATGCGCGTCGCGAGCTGGTCGGCGCTCATCTCCAGGCTGAAGAATGCGACCTTGGCCCCCACCGACTGCGCCGGGGCGATCCCGTCAGCCATGTCGCGCATCCAGCGCCGGGCGGCGTTGAAGGCGATGTTGGTGGCGAGCGAGGTCTTGCCCATGCCGGGACGGCCGGCGAGGATCATCAGGTCGCTGTGATGCATCCCGCCGATCTTGGCGTTGAGCGAATCGAGCCCGGTGGTGACGCCCGACAGGTTGCCGCCGGAGTTGAGCGCCCGCTCGGCCATCTTGACCGCCATGGTCGTTGCCTGGGCGAAGGTCTTGACGCTCTCCTGCACGCCGCCGTCCGCGGCGACCTTGAACAGCTCCTCCTCGGCCTGCTCGATCTGGCCGCGCGGGTTGACTTCCTCGCTGGTGTCCATCGCCCGGTCGACCAGCGTGCGCCCGACGCTGACCAGCGCGCGCAGCATGGCGAGGTCGTAAATCTGGGTGGCGAACTGGCGCGCGCCGATCAGCCCCGCACCCGAGCCGGTCAGCCCCGCCAAGTAAGCGGGCCCGCCCAGCTCGCGCATCCCCTCGTCGGCCTCGAACATCGGCCGGAGCGTCACCGGCGTTGCCAGCATGTCGTTGCTGCGCAGCGTCTTGATCGCGGCGAAGATGCGGCCGTGCAGCGGCTCGTAAAAATGCGCCGGCTCCAGCCGATCGATCAGGTCGTCGGCGAGGCGATTGTCGATCATCATCGCACCCAGCATCGCCGCCTCCGCCTCGACGTTGCGGGGCAGCTGCGGCTCGTTGCCGACCGCGTTGGAGGGTGCCGGAACGGGGAATGCCAGGGTTGCCATCGCCGCCTTGTGGGCTGCCGCCCCGCCCCGCTCAACGGGGTTGCGCCGGAATGATGGGGATAAGTGACAGGCGGCGGCGGCAGAGCTATCCCGCGTCGGTGGCGGACACCCGGAAAGCGGATCGGCGCATCAGCCATGTCGAGCTGGACGAGCACAGCCTCGGCTGGCGCTCGGCCGATGTCGAGCAGGAGCGGCGGATCGCGATCTTCGACCTGATCGAAGGCAACTCGTTCGCGCCGGTGCGGGTCCATGCCGACGGTTATGCCGGCCCCTATCGGCTCAAGCTTGAGTCGGAGGAAGGGCGGCTGGGGCTGCACCTGTATCGCGAGGACGGCAGCCACCTGGAGACGCTGGTGCTGGCGCTCGGCCGGTTCCGCCGGGCGATCAAGGACTATTTCGCGATCTGCGACAGCTATTACCAGGCGATCCGCGCCAGCACCCCGCAACAGATCGAGACGATCGACATGGCCCGCCGCGGCCTGCATGACGACGCCGCGACGATGCTCCAGGAGCGGCTGGCGGGCAAGATCGAGGTCGATTTCGACACTGCGCGGCGGTTGTTCACGCTTATTTGTGTGCTGCACATTCGTGGCTAGGCTGGGAATGGCGGCGTTGCTGGCGCTGGCGGGAATGGCGGTGATCGGCGGCTGGCAGTTCGCCACCGCCTGGACACCGTCGAAGCGGACTTATCCGCTGCAAGGGCTCGACCTCGGCGAGAACCCGCCGGCGGCGGAATGGCCGACGGTCCGCGCCGCCGGAGCCGACTTCGCCTATCAGGTCGCGACCGCGGGCACCGATCGCGAGCCGAGCTTCGAGGCGAACTGGAGCGCGTTGCCCGAGGCGGGGCTGCGGCGCGGCGCGGTCCACCTCTACTCGCTGTGCCGGCCCGCCCGCGCGCAGGCCAACGCCTTCAACGTGGTCGTGCCCGCCGCGGGCGACGCCCTCCCCGCCGCGGTCGACCTGTCGTTCCGCGACGACTGTGCGGCGCGGCCCGATCGCGACACGCTGGTGGCAGACGTGCGGCGCTTCATCACGACGGTGGAGGCGCATACCGGCAAGCCGATGCTGCTGCGCGTCAGCCGCGCGGTGGAGGCGCGCTACCGGCTGAGCGCCGCGATCGAGCGGCCGATCTGGGCGATGGCCAGCGGCTTCGCGCCCGGCTATGCGGCGCGGCCATGGCGGTTATGGCGTGCGTCGGGCATCCACCGCGTTCGGGGGATCGAGGGGCCGGTGAACTGGGACGTAGTCGCACCATGAGCGACGGGTCGAGCGACGCCGATGCGCAGCGGCTGGTCGCGGCGGCGCGCGCGGCGGCGGTCCATGCCCACGCGCCCTATTCGCGGTTCGCGGTCGGCGCGGCATTGTTGATGACCGACGGCAGCCTGATCACCGGTGCCAATATGGAGAATGCGAGCTACGGCCTGTCGCTCTGCGCCGAGACGGTGGCGGTCGCGACGGCGAGCGCGCAGGGACGGCTGGGCGACATCGTCGCGGTTGGGGTGATCGGCGGCGCGATGGACGCGGAGGGTCGGGCGACCGGCGCGACCCCGGTCAGCCCCTGCGGCCGGTGCCGTCAGATACTCAACGAAGCGGCGCAGATCGGCGGCCGCGACCTCCCGGTGCATTGCGGCGGTGCTGAGGGCGAGGCGATCGTCAGCTATCGCCTGTCACAGCTGCTGCCCGACGCCTTTGGGCCGGCCGACCTCGGCCTCGTCCCGCGCCGGTGATCGCCGCCGGTCGGATCGCATCGCTGGACCTGATCCGCGGCGTGGCGGTGCTCGGCATCCTGCTGATGAACATCGTCGCGTTCGGGATGCCGGAGGCCGCCTATTCCAACCCCGCCGCCTATGGCGCTCACGGCCCGTTCGACACCGCCGCCTGGGCGATCAACGCGGCGCTGGTCGACGGGCGGATGCGCGGGCTGTTCTCGTTCCTGTTCGGCGCGTCGCTGCTGCTCGTCACCGACCGTGCCGAAGCGGCCGGCGTCGGTGCCGCGCGCGTTCATTTCAGCCGCATGGCGTGGTTGCTGGCGTTCGGCATCGCCCATCTGTTCCTCGTCTGGTGGGGCGATATCCTCCAGCATTATGCGCTGGTCGGAGCCATCGCCTTCTTCCTGCGCCGGCTGGAGACGCACAGGCTGATCATCCTTGCCACCCTGCTGCTGGCGATCGAGCTGTTGCTCTGCGCCGGATTGCCGGTCGCGATGGCCATGGCGGTCGCGGCGATCCATGCGCCGCATCCGAGCGCTGCCGCCCTTGCCAATTACCGCGACTTTGTCGACACGTTCGGCCGGCCGAGCGCGGCCGTGCTCGCCCGCGACCTAGCGGGCTATCGCGGCGGCTATGCCACTGAATTCGGCTATCGCTGGCCCGACGCCATCCAGACGCCGTGGCGCACACTGGCCTTTGTCGGACCCGAGACGCTGGCTTACATGATGCTGGGGATGGCCGCGCTGAAGAGCGGCCTGCTTGCCGGTGCCTGGCCGCGAGCGCGCTATCGGCGCTGGGCCGCGGTATGCTTCGGCATCGGCCTGCCCGGCTATGCCGCGCTGACCTGGTGGACGTGGCACAGCGGCTTCGACATGGAGGTGATCGCGCTGGCCACTCTCGTGCTATCGGTGCCGCTGCGGCCGGTGATGATCGTCGGCTGGGCCTGCCTGATCCTGCTGCTCGCCCGGCCCGGTGGTCGCCTGACGGGCCGGCTGGAGGCGGCGGGGCGGATGGCGTTCACCAACTATCTCGCCACCTCGCTGCTCTGCACCACCTTCTTCTATGGCTATGGTCTGGGCTGGTACGGGCATCTGTCGCGAGCGGCGCTGTACCTGGTCGTGCTGGTCGTCTGGTTGCTGATCCTCGGCTGGTCAGAGCCGTGGTTGCGCCGGTTCCGCTACGGGCCGTTCGAGTGGCTGTGGCGCAGTCTCGCGCGCGGACGGCTGCAGGCGATGCGTGGTGAAGCGCCCGGATCAGGCGCGGCCGAACTGCACCGGAGCCTTGCGGCCGAACCCGCCGCCCACGATCGGGCGACGCTCGACCAGCGGGCTCGCCTCGCGCTCCAGCAGCGCCAGCGTGCGCTCGAACAGCGGCCGCAGCTGAGCGACATGCTCCAGCGCGCTCTCCGGCGTGTCCTGCGCCTCGACGCAGTCACGCGCGATCGTCTCGATCGTCTCGGCCAGCGCGCCGAGCGGCTCCGCCCCGAACTGACGCGATTCGCCCTTCAGCGTGTGCGCGGGGATCACCATGGCGGGAGCGTTATGGGCGCGCATCGCCTCTTCCAGCGCGACGACCGACTTGTAGCCGTCCTCGCGGAAATAGCCGAGAATGCGCACGAATCCTGCGCCAAGCTCGCTGCGCGATCGGCCATAGGCCTGCCAATCGACCAAGGTACTGCCTTCGAACGACACGTTCTCTTCCTCCGGGGCTTAGCTGCCCATTGAGAAGCCGGTCCCCATGTATAGCGGGGCCGGTAAACAAGGCGTTCCCGCAACATCCAATCCGGCGCGGAACGCAGCGCTATTCCTTGGTGTCGAAGGGGTTCTTGGGCGCGCGCATCGTCAGCCGCACCGGGACGGCCCCGAACCCGAGTTCACGGCGCATCGAATTGACCAGATAGCGCTCGTAACTCGCCGGCAACTGGTCGACGCGAGTGCCGAAGATGACGAAGCTGGGCGGCCGCGTCTTGATCTGAGTGACGTAGCGCATCTTGATCCGCCGGCCGCCGGGGGCGGGCGGTGGATTGGCGACGAGCGCCCGCTCGAACCAGCGGTTGAGCTCGCCGGTGCCGACCCGCTTCGACCAGGCCGAGCGCGTCTCGAAACACGCCTCGATCATGGCGTCCAGCCCCTTCCCGGTCGCCGCCGACACGGTGAGCAGCGGCACGCCCTTTACTTGGCTCAGCCCGTCCTCCAGCGCCTTCTTGATGCCGTTGAACAGCGACGACGGCCCTTCCGCCACGTCCCATTTGTTGATCGCGATGACCAGCGCGCGCCCTTCCTCCAGCACGCGATCGGCGATGCGCAGGTCCTGCGCCTCCAGCCCCAGCGTCGCGTCGAGCAGCAGCACCACCACTTCGGCGAAGTCGATCGCGCGCAGGGCGTCGGCGACCGACAGCTTCTCCAGTTTGTCCTGCACCTTGGCGCGCTTACGCATCCCGGCAGTGTCGATCAGCCGCACCGCGCGGGTGCCGCCCTTCGGGTTGGGCCAGTCCCAGTCGATCGAGATCGAATCGCGGGTGATTCCCGCCTCCGGCCCGGTGATCAGCCGATCCTCGCCGAGCACCCTGTTGATGAGGGTCGACTTGCCGGCATTGGGACGGCCGACGATGGCGAGCTTGAGCGGCGCATCCTCGCCGCCGTCATGCTGTTCCTCCTCTTCGACCGGCAGATCGCCGATCAGCGGCAGCAATGCCTCCAGCAGGTCGACGACCCCCTCGCCATGCTCGGCGGAGAAGCCGATCGGATCGCCGAAGCCGAGCGCGTGCGCCTCCAGGATGCCCTGCTCGCCGGCGCGCCCTTCCGCCTTGTTGGCGAGGAGCACCACCGGCGTCGTCGAGCCGCGCAGCCAGCGGCCGATCTCCTCGTCGAGCGGCACGATGCCGGCGCGCGCGTCGACGACGAACAGCGCCACATCGGCGTCCGCCACCGCCGCCTCGGTCTGAAGGCGCATCCGGCCGGGCAGGGTCTGGGCGTCGTGATCCTCGTACCCGGCGGTATCGATGACGCGGAAGTCGAGGCCGACGAGGTGCCCCTCGCCCTCGCGCCGGTCGCGGGTGACGCCGGGCCGATCGTCGACCAGCGCCAGCTTCTTGCCGACCAGGCGATTGAACAGCGTCGACTTGCCGACATTGGGGCGGCCGACGATCGCGACGGTGGGGAGGCGGGACATGGCCATGCCCTACCCCGCCCCGCCGGCTACGTCACGCGCGCTACTTCCAGGCGGTGATGCGGCCCCGGTCGTCGAGCGTATAGAGCGTCCCGTTCGCCACCACCGGCGGCTGGGAGAAGGCGGCCTTCTTAACCTTCACCGTCGCCGCGACGCTGCCATCGGTCGGCGAGGCGTAGACGATCGACCCTTGCGAGTTGGTCAGCACCAGCTTGCCGCCGGCCAGCACCGGGCCATACCACGTCACCTGATCGCCCTTGTTCTTCTTGGCATTGGTGAAGCGCGGCAGCTGCGCGATCCAGCGCACCTTGCCGTTGGAGCGCGCCAGGCAGATCAGCCGCGCATCGTCGGTGACGACGAACAGCCACTCGCCCGCGATCCATGGCGTCGAGATGCCGGCGATGTTCTCTTCCCACAGGCGCTGCCCGGTCGACAGCTCCAGCGCGACCATGCGGCCGCCCTGCCCGACCGCGTAGACGCGGCCATTGTCGATCACCGGATCGGCGTCGATGTCGGCGATGCTGGACACCGAGGTGGTGATCGAGGCGCGGCTGAGCGCGTCCTGCCACAGCACCCGGCCATTCTCGTAGCGATAGGCGTTGAGCTCGCCGCTGGAGAAGCCGGCGACCACCGACCCGGCGCTGGCGGCCGGCGCGGCGACGCCGAACACGCCCTGCGCCTCGATCGTCGCATTGCCGGTCCACTGCACCTTGCCGTCGCCCTCACCCAGCGCGAAGATCTGGTTGTCCTGGCTCAGCACATAGACGTTGCCGTTGGCGATGGTCGGCGCACCGCGCAGCGGGCCGCCGGGCTTGGCGCGCCACGCTTCCTTGCCGTCGGCGGCGTTCAGCGCGACCACGTCGCCCAGGCCGTCATCGGCATAGACCTTGCCGTCGTCATAGCTGACGCCGCCGCCGAACTTGGCGCGGCTGTTGCGATCGTCGTCGGACAGCGACGTCGTCCACAACGGCGTGCCGCCATCGGCGGAAAAGGCATGGACCACCGCCTGCACGTCGATCACGAACAGCTTGCCCTCGGCGATCACCGGGCTCGCCGCCAGCCGCTCGCGCGGCGAGCCGCCGTCGATCCGCGCGGTCCAGCGGCTCTCGGGATTGGCGGCCAGCGTCAGGTGGCCCATCGACTTGGCGGCGTTGCCGCCCGACTGGGTCCAGCTGTCGTTGGTCTCGGCGGCGGGCAGCAGCACCTGGACGTCGGCGATCGTCTTGTCGGCGGCGATGGCGTTCTCGGATGCCAGGATGGCGATACGGTTGCCGGTCGTCGGCGTGGTCTTGGGCTTGTGCTTGAAGATACCGCAGGCGCTCAGACCCATCAGCGCGGCGACCATCGCGGCCCTGCGAACATTCCTCATCATTTCGCCTTTGCTTCCCCGTCGGGCGTCGCCGTGTCGACGCCAAGTACACCGGCCATCTGAACCGCACGTTGACGCAGCGTCGGTGGCACATCGTCGCCCTGCGCCATCTGCCCGAACAGAGTCGCCGCAAGGTCGCGCCGCCCTTCGCGCAGATACGCCGCCGCCAGCAGCTCGCCGGCACTGCCCAGCCAGGGGCTGCCCGCGACCGCCAGCGGCCGCAGCCGCTCGACGATCACTTGCGGCTTCAGCCGGTCATATTCTGCCGCGGTCTGGCGGATCAGCGCCAGGTCGCGGAACGGCTTGGCGAGCGAGGCATCGCTGGCCAGCCCGGCGAACTTCGCCGCCGCGCCAGCCGCATTGTTCTGCTGGAGCAGGATATCGGCCTGGCTGAATGTCGCCATCGCACGATAACCGTCGCGATTGGACCCGGCGAGCGCGGCGAGCGGCGGCATGGCCGCGCCGAACTGGCGATTGCCGAGCGCGTCATAGGCTTGGGTCAGCTGTTCGCCCTGACTGCCCGCAGCCGCCTCGCGCCGGTGCTGCCAGAACAGGAAGCCGGCGAACAGCGCCAGCCCGCCGACGATCGCGGCGACCAGCGCCCGCCCCCAGCGCCGCCAGAAGCCGAGCAACTGGTCGCGGCGAAGCTCGTCGTCGACCTCGCGCAGGAACGCCTGGTCGGTGGGCGGCGTGACGGGTGGCTTGGCGGCCAAGGGCGATAGCTCCGGTCGGGCGGGGAGGTGCGAGCGCGCAGCCTTAGCCGGGGACGCCGCGAAACGAAAGGGATGCGCCCGGGGGCGGTCAGGGCTTGGCGGCGTAGACCTGTTCCGGGCCGGGAAAGCGCCGCTCGCGCACCTCGGCGGCATAGGTCGCCGCCGCCTCGCCCATCAGCTCCGCCATCGCCGCGAAGCGCTTGACGAAGCGCGGCGTGCGCTCGAACAGGCCGAGCATGTCCTCGGCGACCAGCACCTGCCCGTCGCACTGCGCCGACGCGCCGATGCCGATCGTCGGGCAGGCAACGGCGCGGGTGATCGCCACCGCGATCGGCTCGACCACGCCCTCGACTACCATGGCGAACGCGCCGGCGTCGGCGATCGCCTGCGCGTCGGCGACGATCTTGTCCGCCTCCGCTTCGGTGCGGCCGCGCGCGCCATAGCCGCCCAGCATGTTGACCGCCTGCGGGGTCAGGCCGACATGGCCCATCACCGGTACGCCGCGCTCGGACAGGAAGCGTACCGTCGATGCCATCGCCTCGCCCCCCTCCAGCTTTACCGCCGCCGCGCCGGTCTGCTTGAGCAGGAACGCCGCGCTCTCGAACGCGCGCTCCGGCGACGCCTCATAGCTGCCGAACGGCATGTCGATCACCACCACCGCATGATAGCTGCCGCGCACCACCGCCGCGCCATGCGCCGCCATCATCTCCAGCGTCACCGGCACCGTCGATGGCAGGCCATAGATTACCTGCCCCAGGCTGTCGCCGACCAGCAGCAGGTCGCAATGCGGGTCGAGCAGCTGCGCCGTGCGCACCGTATAGGCGGTCAGCATCACCAGCGGCGTGCCGCCCTTCTGCCGCCGGATCGCCGGCACCGTCAGCCGCTTGAGCGGGGCCGGCGTCGGCGTCGCGCGGCTGGTCGCGGTGTCGAGCGTGTAGGTGGTGGACATAGCCCCGCGATATACCCGCGCGAGCCCTGCCGCCAGCCGATCAGGCGACGGCGACGCCCTTCCAGAACGCGTAGCGCCCCTTGATCTCCGCCGCTGCCGACTTGGGATCGGGATAATACCAGACCGCGTCGGGGTTGCGTTCGCCGTCTACGACCAGCGTCTTGTAATGCGCGGTGCCCTTCCACGGGCAGATGGTGCGGGTGGCGCTGTCTTCCAGCAGCGCCGGGTCGATGCTGTTGGCGGGGAAATAGTGGTTGCGCTCGACGACGACCGTGTCGTCGGACGTGGCGACGTCGTGGCCGTGCCAGCTGGCGGTGGGCATAGTGATTTCTCCTGCAAAGCGGTTCGGCTCGCATTAGTCCGGTATCGGGTCGGCGTCACGCTGCCCCCGCTGTCGTGGTGGCGCGGTTCGCCCTGCGTCGCTATGAGGCCGCGATGGGCGGCGACCACCCCTTCTTCTCGATCCATCGTCACGGCTTCGTCCGGGTCGCCGCCGCGACTCCCCGCGCCACCGTCGGCGACGCCGCCGCCAACGCCCGCGCGACGATCGCGCTGGCCGAGCAGGGCAATGCCGAGGGCGTCGACCTGATCGTCTATCCCGAGCTGAACCTGACCAGCTATGCGATCGACGACCTCCATCTGCAGACGGCGCAGCATCACGCTACCGAGGCGGCGATCGGCGAGGTAGCACGGGCGAGCGCCGGGCTGGCGCCGGTGCTGCTGGTCGGGGCGGCGCTGCCGCGCAACGGGCGGCTGTACAATTGCGCGGTAGTGATCGCGCGGGGGCGAATCCGGGGAGTCGTCCCCAAGACCTTCCTGCCCAACTACCGCGAATATTACGAGAAGCGCTGGTTCGCGAGCGGCGCGGGGATCGAGAGCGGCTGCCACATCACCGTCGCCGGCCAGACCGCGCCCTTCGGTGTCGACCTGCTGTTTGCGGCGAGCGATCACGAGCATTTCGTCTTCCACGCCGAAATCTGCGAGGACTATTGGGCCCCTACCCCGCCGTCGACTGCCGGCGCGCTGGCGGGGGCGCTGATCTGCTGCAACCTGTCGGCCTCCAACGTCGTCATCGGCAAGGCGCGCGAGCGGGCGCTGCTGGCGGCGTCGCAATCGGCGCGCGCGGCCTGCGCCTATGTCTATTCAGCCGCCGGCCCCGGCGAGAGCACCACCGACCTCGCCTGGGACGGGCAGGGCATGGTCCACGAGCTGGGCGAGCTGATCGCCGAGTCGAGCCGCTTCCCCGCCGCCGGCGAGCTGCTGGTTGCCGATGTCGATGCCGAGCGGATCGAGCAGGAACGGATGCGCACCGGCACCTTCAACGACGCCGCGCGGTTGGCGGGCGACCCGGAGAAAAGCTTCCGCCGCATCGCCTTCGACCACGACGCGGCGGTGAAGGATATTGGCCTGAAGCGCGCCGTCCGCCGCTTCCCCTTTGTCCCCAACGATCCTGCGAAGCGCGACGCCGACTGCTACGAGGCATTCAACATCCAGGTCGAGGCACTCGCCACCCGACTGACCGCGACCGGCAGCGCGTCGCTGGTCATCGGCGTGTCGGGCGGGCTCGATTCGACCCACGCGCTGATCGTCGCGGCCAAGGCGATGGACCGGCTCGGCCGGCCGCGCACCGACATCCTCGGCTTCACCCTGCCCGGCTTCGCCACCGGCGAGGCGACGAGGGCCAACGCCTGGGCGCTGATGCGCGCGCTGGGCGTCACCGCGGAGGAGATCGACATCCGCCCCGCCGCGCGGACGATGCTGGCGGACATCGGCCATCCCTTCGCCGCCGGAGAGCCGGTGTACGACGTCACCTTCGAGAACGTGCAGGCCGGCCTGCGCACCGATTACCTGTTCCGCCTCGCCAACCGACATGGCGGGCTGGTGCTCGGCACCGGCGACTTGAGCGAACTGGCGCTGGGGTGGTGCACTTATGGCGTCGGCGACCAGATGAGCCACTACGGCGTCAACGCCGGCGTCCCCAAGACGCTAATCCAGTTCCTGATCCGCTGGTGCATCCGCAGCGACCAGTATGACGAGGCGACCCACGCCATCCTGGCGGCGATCGTCGCCACCGAAATCTCGCCCGAGCTGGTTCCCGCCGACGCCGCCGGCGCGATCCAGAGCACGGAAAGCGCAATCGGGCCTTACCCGCTCAACGATTTCTTCGCGCATTATGTGATCCGCCACGGCCTTGCGCCGTCGAAGATCGCCTTCCTGGCCTGGCACGCCTGGCGCGATGCCGCGGCGGGGCGCTGGCCGGAGGATTGTCCGAAGGACAAACGCGTCGCCTATGACCTGCCGACCATCGTCGGCTGGCTCGACAAATTCCTGCTGCGCTTCTTCGCGACCAGCCAGTTCAAGCGTTCCGCGCTTCCCAACGGACCAAAGGTTTCGGCCGGCGGCGCGCTGTCGCCGCGGGGCGACTGGCGCGCGCCTGCCGATGGGAAAGCGGACGTCTGGCGCGATGAGCTGCGGGTGAACACGCCATGAATACACGGCGCAACCCGCTGTCCCGGCTTGCATCGCCGCCGCTCCCGGCGCATCATGACGTGGTCATGACAGCTCCTCCTCCGGATGGATCGCGCGACCGCCGGATCGAGGACCCGACCAACCTCTGGCTGATCCATCCAGCGGCCCGTGCCCTCCTAGCTCCTGCCGTCGCTGCCGGTATCTCGGCCAACGCGGTGTCGCTTGCCGGTCTGGCATTGGGCATCGGCGCGGCGCTTTGCTATGCTCATTGGACCAGCGCGGTCGAGGTGTTGCTCGGCTTCGCGCTCTCGGTCGCCTGGCTGATCGCCGACGGGCTCGACGGCATGGTCGCGCGCGCGACCGGCACGGCCAGCCCGCTGGGCCGCTTCCTCGACGGGCTGTGCGACCATGGCGTCTTTATCCTGATCTATGTCGCGATGGCGCTGTCGATCGGCACCGGCGAGGGCTGGATGCTGGCGGTCCTTGCCGGCGCGGCCCATATCGGCCAGTCGAGCCTGTACGAGGGCGAGCGGGCCCGCTTTCACCGCCGCGTGCGCGGGGTCGCCGCGCCGACGCCGGTCTATCCGAGCGCCGATGCGCCGCTGTTGATGCGCGGCTATGATCGGCTGGCCGGGGCACCGGACCGGCTGGGCCTGCCATTCGAGCGGCTGCTGGCGCGGCAGCCGCGCCCACTGGTGCTCGCCACCCGCTATGCCCGGCGCGCGGTGCCGGCGATGCGCGTGCAGTCGCTGCTCAGCGCCAATGTCCGCGTCGCGCTGATCGCCATCGCCTGTCTGGCGGGCAATCCGCGCATCTTCTGGTGGGCGGAGATCGTAGCTTTGTCGGCCGTAACGGCGGTGGGGCTGGCCCTTCACCGCCGCGTCGAGCATGGCTTGGTGTCATCCACCTCACCGATCAGGGGCGGCGACGGCTTTTCGCCCGCCCTGCCAACAAGGGACCGTTAATGACTGCCATCCGCATCGCCATCGTCGGCATCGGCAACTGCGCCAGCTCGCTGGTGCAGGGCCTGGAACATTACCGCGAAGGCGCGAACGACATGGTCGGCCTGATGCACTGGGAAGTGGGCGGCTATAAGCCCTCGGACATCAAGGTCGTGGCGGCGTGGGACGTCGACCGGCGCAAGGTCGGCAGCGATGTGGCGGAGGCGATCTTCGCCAAGCCCAACTGCACCGCCGTCTTCGCGGCGACGATACCGGCGACCGGCACGGTGGTGAAGATGGGTGCGGTGCTCGACGGCGTCGCCGAGCACATGGCCGATTACAAGGACGACCGCACCTTCATCGTCGCCAACGACGCTCAGCCGACCAAGGCCGATGTCGTCGCCGAGTTGAAGGCGTCGGGCGCGGACGTGCTGATGAACTACCTGCCGGTCGGCAGCCAGAAGGCGACCGAATTCTATGCCGAGTGCGCGCTCGAAGCGGGCGTGGCCTTCGTCAACAATATCCCGGTCTTCATCGCGTCCAACCCCGAATGGGCGAAGCGGTTCGAGGATGCCGGCGTGCCGATCATCGGCGACGACATCAAGGCGCAGCTGGGCGCCACCATCGTCCATCGCGTGCTGACCGACCTGTTCGCCAAGCGCGGCGTGAAGCTCGACCGCACCTACCAGCTCAACACCGGCGGCAACACCGACTTCCTCAACATGTCAAACCATCGCCGCCTCGAGTCGAAGAAGATCAGCAAGACCGAAGCGGTGCAGTCGGTGACGGCGGAGCGGCTCGACGACGACAACGTCCATATCGGCCCCAGCGACTACGTGCCGTGGCAGAACGACAACAAGGTCTGCTTCCTGCGCATGGAGGGGCAGCTGTTCGGCGGCGTGCCGATGAACCTGGAGCTGCGGCTGTCGGTCGAGGACAGCCCCAATTCGGCCGGCGTCGCGATCGACATGATCCGCTGCGCCAAGATCGCGCGCGACCGTGGCCTCAAGGGCGTCGTCGACCCCGCCAGCGCTTATTTCTGCAAGCATCCCCGTACCCAGATGACCGACGACCTCGCGCATGAGGCGGTCGAGGAGTTCATCAGGGCTGCCTGAGGCGATGATCGACACCGCGATCATCCTGGCGGCTGGCGAAGGCACCCGGCTGCGCGACACCACGCCCTTTAAACCACTGTGCGTCGTCGGCGAGCGGACGTTGCTGGATCACGCGCTAACCGGGCTGGCGGAGGCCGGGATTACCCGCGCGGTGCTGGTGCTGGGCTATGGCGGGGACGCGATCGAGGCGCATCTTGCCACCTCGTCGCTGCCGATCGCGGTCGAGACGGTGCGCAGCGATCCTCGCCGCCCCAATGGCGTATCGGCGCTGGCGGCCGCACCGCTGCTGGTCGGCGCGCCCGCGCTCCTGCTGATGTGCGACCACCTTGTCGAGCCGGCGCTCTATGCGCGATTGGCGCGAGTGGGGGCGGGCGACGGTCTCCGGCTCGGCATCGATCGGCGGCTGGGGCATCCCTGGGTCGATCCGCTGGACGTGACCTGTGTCGCTACCCGCGGCGAGCGGATCACCGCCATCGGCAAGGAGATGGTGCCGCACGATTGCTACGACACCGGCGTCTTCGCGATCGGCACGCCACTGTTCGAGGCGCTGGCCAAGCTCGCCGATCCGTCGCTGACCGAGGGAGTGCGGATGCTGGCGGTGCAGGGGCGCGCGCGGGTCGTCGATTGCAGCGACCTCGACTGGATCGATGTCGACGACGCCGCCGCGCTGCGTCACGCCGAGGCGTGGCTGGCGCAGACCGCACTGCCCCGCCGCGCCGTGGCGGCGGGATAGCTCATTTCAGGCAGGCGACGATCCCGGCGATGACCGACTCGGTCTCCTGTGGATCGCGCACCCGCACCGTGTCGAGGCCCAGCTCCTTGGCCGGATAGTCGTTGCCGCCCGGGAAGATCGCGTCGCCCAGGAACATCATCGCCTCCAGCGCGATGCCGCTCGCGTCGCGCAACTTCTTCAAACCGTACGCTTTGTCGACGCCCTCGCGGGTAATGTCGATCGAGGTCGCGCCGCCCATGTTGATCGACAGGCCCGGCAGCCGCTGCTTCAGGTCGGCCTGGATGACCTTGCGCTTCGCGAAATCCGGATCCCAATGCTCCTTTTCCTTGATCGGAGCCTGCTGGCCGAGCGCGGAGAAGGTGATCTGGCTGCCGCGATCCTCGACCAGGTCGCCCCAGGTCTGCTCGGGCTTGAACCCGGTCGCCTCCAGGCTGGCATCGAACGCCTCCAGGATCTTCTTCTTGGTCTCGTCCTCGAACAGCTCGGCATAGACCGGATGCCAGCCGCGTTCGTCAAAGGTGTAGAGCTTGGTCCCCGTCGTCGGCATCAGCCACAGCCGATGGAGGTTGGCGCGCGGCAGCATCCGGCTCGCCACCTGCTTCTCGAACTGCGGCCAGTCGCCTCCCGAGATCACCGCCACATCGGCGACGTCGAGCAGGTTGGCCAGCGCCTCCTGCATTGGTGGCTGCAACTGGCCCTTGCTCTCCGCCAGGGTGCCGTCGAGGTCGAACGCGACCAGTTGCTTCATGCGGGTGCTCCGATGCGAGGAAGGATCAGGGTGTCGATGGCGTGGGCAACGCCGTCGGCGTCGTTGCCGGCAGTGACCGCATCGGCGGCAGCCTGGACGTGCGCGGGGGCATTGCCCATCGCCACCGCATAGCCGGTCAGCGCCAGCATCGGCAGGTCATTCGCCTGGTCGCCGATCGCGGCGGTTTCGGCCAGGTCGACACCCATCGCTGCGGCCAGCGCGACGATGCCGTCGCCCTTGTTGGCCTGCAACGCGGTCACGTCGAGATAATAGGTCTGCGACTGGGCTATGGTCGCGCGATCGCCGAAGGCAGTCCGGCACTGTTCCAGCAATCCTGCCAGCAGGGCCGGATCGTCGCTGACGAAGGTGATCTTGTCGGCATGGTCGAGCAGGTCGTCGAACGCGTCCTGCACCACCGGCGCCTGGTTGGAGGCGATCCGCTCATGCTCGACATGCACGCCCTGGTCGGTCGAGGCGTACCAGCGGTCATCGGCGAACACCCAGCGATCGACCGCCGCGCCGTCGACGATCGCGAAGACGCCGCGCGCCGCCTGCGGATCAATGACGTGGTGCTCGTCGACCCGCCCGTCGCGGTGGAACACCAGGCCGCCGTTGAACGCCCCCATCGGCCCATCGAGGCCCAGCGTGTCGGCGATCGGTATCATCCCCGATCGCGGCCGCGCGCTGATGATGGTGAAGCCGCACCCCGCTGCCGTCAGCCGCTGCACGGCATCGGCGGTGGCGGGGGTCAGCTTCTTCGCCTTGTCGACCAGCGTCCCGTCGACATCGGACACCAGCAATCGCAAAGGGTTCATTACGCCAGCCGGATCATTGCGGCATCTCGACATGCCCGCCAAAGCCGAAGCGCATCGCCGACAACACCTTGTCGCCGAACACATGGTCGACGCGGCTGCGATAGCGCGCGAACAGCGCGGTGGTGAGGACGTGCGCCGGCACCGCTTCCTCCATCGCTGCCTCGACCGTCCAATGGCCCTCACCCGAATCGGCGACCTTGCCGGTGAAACGCTCCAGCATCTGGTCCTTGGCGAGCGCGGAAGCGGTGAGGTCGAGCAGCCACGAGGAGATCACGCTGCCGCGCCGCCACACCTCGGCGATATCGGTCAGGTTGAGGTCGAAGCGCTGATCCTCGGGCAGCTTGTCGGACGACTTACCCTTGAGGATGTCGAAGCCCTCGGCATAGGCCTGCATCAGGCCATATTCGATGCCGTTGTGGATCATCTTGACGAAATGGCCGGCACCAGCGGGACCGGCATGGATATAGCCCTTTTCGGCGCGGGGGTCGTCCTCCGGCTTGTCCTGACGCTCGGGAGTGCGCGGGATGCTGCCGAGCCCTGGCGCCAGCGCGTCGAAGATCGGATCGAGCAGGTCGACCGCATCCTTGTCGCCGCCGATCATCATGCAATAGCCGCGTTCCAGCCCCCAGACGCCGCCAGAGGTGCCGACATCGACATAGCGCACGCCATGGTCGCGCAGCGCCTTGGCACGGCGAATGTCGTCCTTGTAGAAGGTGTTGCCGCCGTCGATGATGATGTCGCCTTCGCGGGCGTGCTCGGTGATGGTGGTGATCGTCTCCTCGGTCGGATCGCCGGCGGGCAGCATCACCCACCAGATCGCCGGCGTGTCCAGCTTCGCCGCCATGTCCTTGAGCGACTCGGCCCCTTGTGCGCCCTCGCCGACCAGCTTGGCGACCGTCTCGGCATCGCGGTCAAAGACCACCGCCTCATGCCCGGCGCGCATCAGCCGGCGGACGATGCCCGCCCCCATCCGGCCAAGGCCGATCATTCCGATCTTCATGCGGGTCTCCGTAGTCTGCGTAGGGTTCAGGCGTGCGCCGGCTGTTTCGCGGCAAGCGCGCCGAGCAGGTCGTCGAACGCCTTCGCGAACGAGGCGACGCCTTCGAGGACCAGCGTGTCGGTAACGCCGGTCAGCTTCAGCCCCAGCCGCTCGGCCTCGGCCAGAACGTGCTTGGCCTCGTCCACACCCTCGACCAGCGCCGCCGCCACCGTGCCGCGTTCGCGGAACGCGTCCATCGTCGTCGGTGGCATGGTGTTGACCGTGTCGCGGCCGATCAGCGAATCGACATACAGCGTGTCCGGGTAGGCCTTGTCCTTGGTCCCGGTCGACGCCCACAACAAGCGCTGCGATTGCGCGCCCTTGGCGGCCAGCGCCTGCCAGCGCTCGGACTTCTCGAAGTCGAGGAACCACTGGTACGCCAGCTTGGCGTTGGCGATCGCAACCTTGCCGCGCACCGCCTTCAGCGCCTCGCTCTCCGGATCGTTCTCGCCGACGCGGCGGTCGATCTCCTTGTCGATGCTGCCATCGATGCGGCTGACGAAGAAGCTGGCGACGCTCGCGATGCGGTCGATCGGCTGGCCTTGCCGCACCCGCTCCTCCAGCCCCGTCGCATAGGCCTCGGCGACGCGGATATAGGCGTCGAGCGCGAACAGCAGCGTGACGTTGACGTTGATCCCCTGCGCGATCGTCGCGCTGATCGCCGGCGCCCCCGCCAGCGTGCCGGGTATCTTGATCATCAGGTTCGGCTTGTCGACCATCGCCCACAGCTTCTGCGCCTCGCTGATCGCGGCGTCGGTGTCGTCGGCGATGTAGGGCGACACCTCCAGGCTGACATAGCCGTCCTTGCCGTCGAGCTTGTCATAGACCGGGCGCAGCGTGTCGGCCGCGACCTGAATGTCCTCGACCGCCTGCGCCTCGTAGCGGTCGATCGTCGCCGCGCCGGGATGCTGCTTGTCGTAATTGGCGAGGCTGTCGTCATAGGCGTCGCCATGGCCCATCGCCTTTTCGAAGATCGACGGGTTGGAGGTGACGCCGGTCAGGCCATCCTCTTCGACCAGCTTCTTGAGGCCGCCCTCGTTCAGGAACTTGCGGTCGACAAAGTCGAGCCACACCGCCTGGCCCTGCGCTTTGAGATCGTTGAGCCGGCCCATCACTTCTTCTCCATCAATGATTTGGCGACCTTGACGACATTGTCGACGGTGAAGCCGTATTTGTCCTGCAGCTTCTTGATCGGCGCCGACGCGCCGAAGCTCGACATGGTGATCGCCACGCCGACATTGCCGACATAGCGATCCCAGCCCAGCTCGCCCGCCATCTCCACCGCGACGCGGGCGGTCACCGCCTTGGGCAGGACGCTTTCCTTATAGTCGTCGTCCTGCAGCTCGTAGCGATACCAGCTCGGCAGCGACACGACGCGGCTCTTCACCCCGTCGGCGATCAGCTGCTCGTGCGCGTCGACGACCAGCGACATCTCGCTGCCGGTGGCGATCAGGATCACCTCGGGATCGCCGTCACAATCGGCCAGGACGTAGCCGCCCTTCGCCAGCCCCTTGGCCGAGGCGTATTTCTCGCGGTCGAGCGTCGGCAGCGCCTGGCGCGACAGGATCAGCGCCGCCGGGCGATTGCCGGTGGTGACGATGCAGCGCCACGCCTCCGCGACCTCGTTGGCGTCGCCTGGGCGGATGGTGTCGAGGCCCGGAGTCGAGCGCAGGATCGCCATCTGCTCGATCGGCTGGTGGGTCGGCCCGTCCTCGCCGACGCCGATCGAATCGTGCGTGAAGACGAATGTCGAGCCCAGCTCCATGATCGCCGCCAGCCGTACCGGCGGCCGCATGTAATCGAGGAACACCAGGAAGGTGGAGCCGTACGCCTTGAGGTGCGACAGCGACATGCCGTTGACCACCGCCCCCATGCCATGCTCGCGCACGCCGAAGTGGAAGTTCTGGCCGCCATAATTGTTGGCCTCGAACGAGTCGCGACCCTTGATGTCGGTCTTGGTCGAGGGCGACAGGTCCGCCGAGCCGCCGACCAGCCATGGCAGTCGCGGCGAGATGGCGTTGAGCACCTTGCCCGACGACTCGCGGCTGGCGATGCCCTTGGCGTCGGGCTCGAACACCGGGATGTCGGCGTCCCAGCCGTCGGGCAACTCGTCGCCGAGCATCCCGTCGAGCTGCTTGCCCTCCTCCGGAAACTGCTCCTTGTAGCGGGCAATCAGCGTCTGCCATGCCTCACACAACGGTGCACCGCGCCCCGCTACGGCCTCTCGGAAATGCTCGGCCACGCCGTCGGGAACGTAGAAGCTCTTGTCCTCCGGCCAGCCATAGGCCTTCTTGGTGGCGCGGACATTGTCCTCGCCCAGCGGCTCGCCATGCGCCTTTTCGCTGCCCGCCTTGGGGCTGCCCCAGCCGATCACCGAGTGGACGACGATAAAGGTCGGCTGGTCGGACGCCTTGAAGCTCTCGATCGCGGCGGTCAGCGCAGCGGTGTCGTTGGCGTCGTCGACATGGATGACGTTCCAGCCATAGGCCTCGAACCGCAGCCCGACATCCTCGTCAAAGGCGAGATCGGTCGACCCCTCGATTGAGATGTGGTTGCTGTCGTAGATCCAGCACAGGTTCGACAGCTTGAGATGCCCGGCAAGGCTCGCCGCCTCCGACGACACCCCCTCCATCATGTCGCCGTCGCCGCACAGGACGTAGACGTCATGGTCGAACAGCTCGAAGCCGGGCTTGTTGTAGCGTGCCGCCAGCCAGCGTTCCGCGATCGCCATGCCGACCGAGTTGCCGCAGCCCGCGCCGAGCGGTCCGGTGGTGGTCTCAACGCCGGTGGTGTGGCGATATTCGGGGTGGCCGGGGGTCTTGGACGACAGCTGGCGGAACTGCTCGATGTCCTCCATGCTGACCGCTTCTTTGCCGGTCTTCTGCCCCTCGGCGTCGATCTCCTCGATGCCGGCGAGATGGATCAGGCTGTAGAGCAGCATGGATGCGTGCCCGACCGACAGCACGAAGCGGTCGCGATTGGGCCAGTCAGGCGTCGCCGGATCGTAGCGCAGGAACTTCGACCAAAGCGTATAGCCGACCGGTGCCAGCGCCATCGGCGTGCCGGGGTGGCCGGAGTTGGCCTTCTGCACCGCATCCATCGCCAGCGTGCGGATGGTGTCGATCGCCAGCCGCTCCGGGCTGCCATCCTCGTGCACACCAGCCGGAGCGGGAGGGGTTATGGTATCGGTCATATCTGGTTCTCGCTTTGCGGCTGAACGCAACAGGCGTCGACTGGTTGCCCCTTAGCCGAGCGAGCGGGAGCGTTCCAGTGTCGTAACGATCCCGCCATCGGCAATATAGGCGGCATCGACTTCGCGCAGGAACAGGCCGTGGCCGATCACACCGGGCAGCGCGTCGAGCTTCCTGGCCAGCGACACCGGATAGCGCATCGCCGCGAACTGCACGTCGAGCACCAAATTGCCGCTGTCGGTGAGGTAGGGCGCACCGTCCTTCTCTCGCAGCACGGAGTGGCCGCGAAGCGCCTTCAACTGCGCTGTGACGAACGCCTGCGCAAAGGGCAGCACCTCGACTGGCAGCGGCACGCCGCCGATCCGCTCGACGCGCTTCGACCCGTCCGCGATCACCACCATCCGGCGCGAGGCGGCGGCGACGATCTTCTCCCGCGTCATCGCCCCGCCCGCGCCCTTGATCGCGAAACAGCGGCCGTCGATCTCATCCGCGCCGTCGATGGTCAGGTCGACCGCGCCGACCTCGGCCATGTCGAGCAGCGGGATGGCAAGGTCGCGTGCCTGTGCCGCGCTCGCCTCCGATGTGGCGACAACGCTGATCCGCAGCCCGGCCGCGACCCGCTCGCCAAGCGCCGCGATCGCCCAATAAGCGGTCGATCCGGTGCCCAGCCCGACCAGCATGTCGTCGCGCACCTCGGCGACCGCCGCTAGGGCCGCCGCCCGCTTGTCGTCGTCCTGCATGATCGCGCGTGTAGCAGCCTTCGCCGTGAACGCACCCGCCATTTGGTTTCTCGCACCTGCACAAAAATATGAACACAAAGGTGGCGCCGAGTGTTTGATCGGGCTTAAAGGCCCCTGCCTGCCGACCTTCTGTTGGCGAACCATCGCCCGCCGACCTCCATTCGGCGAGCCATCAAGGGTGAAGCGCGCGTGGCGACGTGGACGAACCGGCCGGTTGCGGCACGATATACAAGCGGTGCCGTGGCGGTTTCGATGCTGGCTCTGGCCGCGTGCAGCGGCGGCGGCGACAAGCAATCCAAGGGCGGCGGTGCCGGGCAGCCGGGCCAGGGCACACCGCAAGTGGGCTATGTCGTCCTCCAGCCGAGTGACACGCCGCTCACCACCGAATTGGCCGGGCGCACTTCCGCCTATGAGAATTCCGATGTGCGGCCGCAGGTCAGCGGCGTGATCTTCCGCCGCTTGTTCACCGAGGGCTCGCTGGTGACCAAGGGGCAGGCGCTCTACGAGATCGATCCGCGCGCCTATCGCGCCGCCACCAACCAGGCCGCGGCCAACCTTGCCAGCGCGCAGGCCAATGCCGAGGCGACTCGCACTCAGGCCGACCGCTACAAGCCGCTCGCGGCGATCGAGGCGGTGTCGAAGCAGGACTATACCAACGCCGTCGCGACCGCGCGCCAGGCCGCCGCCTCGGTCGCGCAGAACCGGGCCGCGCTCGATACGGCGCGGCTCAACCTGCACTTCACGACGGTGCCGGCCCCGATCACCGGGCGGATCGGCCGCTCGCTGTTCACCGTCGGCGCGCTGGTGTCGGCCAGCCAGACCGACCCGTTGGCTCAGATCCAGCGCCTCGACCCGATCTATGTCGATATCCAGCAGTCGGCGGCGGCGTTGCTTGGTCTACGGCGGTCGCTGGCGTCGGGCGGGGTCACCGCGACCAGCGCCGCGGTCCACCTGAAGCTCGACGACGGCAGCGACTATGCCCAGACCGGCGCGGTGGAGTTCACGGAGGCTCTGGTCGACCAGAGCACCGGCACCGTGACGCTGCGCGCCCGGTTTCCCAATGCGCAGGGGCTGCTGCTACCAGGCATGTTCGTGCGCGCGACCTTCTCGCAAGGGATCAATCATGATGCCTTCCTGCTGCCCCAGCAGGGCGTCAGCCGCGATCAGAAGGGCAACGCCACGGTCATGGTCGTCGGTCCGGGCAACAAGGCGGTGCAGAAGCCGGTGACCACCACCCGTACGGACGGTGCCTATTGGGTGGTGACCAGCGGCGTCGCGCGCGGCGACAAGCTGATCGTCCAGGGTCTCGGCAAGCTCAAGCCCGGCCAGCAGGTGCAGCCGGTGCCGGCCAATACGCCGCAGAAGGTACAGGCCCCGCCGCCGGGCAAGGGTGGCAAGCAAGGGGCCGGCAAGAGCCGGGCAGGCTGACGCCGCGATGCTGAGCCGTATCTTCATCGATCGACCCATCTTCGCCTGGGTGATCGCGATCATCATCATGCTGGCGGGCGTGGGCGCGATCATCGGCCTGCCGGTCGCGCAATATCCCGATGTCGCGCCGCCGCAGGTGACCGTCCGCGCCACCTATCCGGGCGCCAACGCCCAGACCGTCCAGGACTCGGTGACGCAGGTGATCGAGCAATCGCTGACCGGTATCGACGGGCTGCTCTATTTCCAGTCGCAGTCGTCGAGCAACGGCACGGTGGTGATCACCGTCACCTTCAACAAGGGCGTCAACCCCGATATCGCCCAGGTCCAGGTCCAGAACCAAGTCCAGCAAGCGCTCGCGCGATTGCCTCAGCAGGTCCAGTCGCAGGGACTGATCGTCAAGAAATCCAATCCTGACTTCCTTCTGGTCGTCGGCCTGTACGACGCCAGCGACCAGACCGACTCGGGCGACGTGTCGGACTATCTGGTCTCGCACCTGCAGGACCAGCTCGGCCGCACCAAGGGCGTCGGCGACACCAACGTCTTTGGTGCGCAATATGCCATGCGCGTCTGGCTCGATCCCAACAAGCTGCTCGCCTACCAGCTGATGCCGTCCGACGTCACCACCGCCATAACCGCGCAGAATACCGAGGTCTCCGCCGGTGAACTTGGCGCGCAGCCGGCGGCCGCGAACCAGTATCTCGACGCCACCGTCACCGCACAATCACGGCTGCAGACCCCCGCCCAATTCGAACAGATCGTCGTCAAGACCCAGCCGGACGGTGCTGTCGTGCGGCTGCGTGACCTTGGCCATATCGAGCTGGGATCGGAGACCTATGGTGTGGTCAGCCGGATCAACGGTCATCCCGGTGCCGGGCTGGCGGTATTGCTCGCGCCTGGCTCGGACGCGTTGAAGACCGCCGAGGTCGTCAAGCAGCTGGTCGCCGATCAGGCCAAGAGCTTCCCCAAAGGCTATCAATACACCTTCGTCAACGACTCTACCGACTTCATCAAGCTGTCGATCGAAGAGGTGGTCAAGACACTGATCGAAGCGATCATCCTGGTCGTCATCGTCATGTTCGTATTCCTGCAAAGCTGGCGGGCGACATTGATCCCGACGATCGCGGTGCCGGTGGTGCTGCTCGGCACCTTCGGCATCCTTTATGTCGCAGGCTTCTCGATCAACGTGCTGACCCTGTTCGGTCTGGTCCTCGCCATCGGTCTCCTGGTCGATGACGCCATCGTCGTGGTCGAGAATGTCGAGCGGCTGATGGACGAGAACCCGGACATGAGCCCGCGGGACGCCACCATCGAGTCGATGAACGAGATCACCGTCGCGCTGGTCGCGATCGCGCTGGTGCTGTCGGCGGTGTTCCTGCCGATGGCGTTTTTCGGCGGCTCGACCGGCGTGATCTACCGCCAGTTCTCCCTGACGATCGTGTCGGCGATGATCCTGTCGGTGATGGTCGCACTGATCCTGACGCCGGCGTTGACCGCCCACCTCCTCAAACAGAAGCAGCTCGACGGCGACGGGGTGCAGCAAAGCTGGGCGGGGCGCCGCTTCCCCCGCGCCGCGCAGTGGGTGGCGACCGGCCGCGACAAGTTCAACACGACCTTCGACAAGGGGATCGAGCGCTACACGGCCACTGTCAAGACGGCGATCGACCGCAAATGGCTGTTCCTGCTGATCTATGCCGGCGTGGTGGCGCTGCTGGCGATCCTGTTCCTGCGGCTGCCGACCGCGTTCCTACCGACCGAGGATCAGGGTATCGGCCTGGTCCAGTTCCAGCTCCCCCCCGGCGCGACGCTCAACCGCACTCAGGAGGTGCAGCAGGCGGTCGAGCATTACTACCTCAACAGCGAGAAGAACGTAGTTGCGGTATTCTCGTCGGCGGGGCGGACGCTGGGCGGTGGCCCTGGCGGGCAGAATACCGGCCTTGGTTTCACCGCGCTGAAGAACTGGAAGGATCGCAAGGGCAAGGTCAATACCGCCGATGCGATCAGCGAGCGTGCCTCGGGCGCGTTCGCCAATTTTCGCGACGCTCAGGTATACGCTCTGGCACCGCCGGCAGTCCGCGGCCTCGGCCAGTCCAACGGCTTCACGGTGGAGCTGCAGAACAGTTCGGGGATGAGCCTCGACAAGTTCCAGGCGGCGCGCGACAAGCTGCTCGCCGCAGCCGCGGGCGAGCAGAGCCTGGTCGGGGTGCGGCTGTCCGAGTTGCCCGATGTGGCGACGCTCAAGGTCGATGTCGACCCACAGAAGCTGTCGAGCTTCGGCCTGACCCAGGCGAACGTCAACGCGACGCTGTCGACCGCCTGGGGCGGCTCGTACGTCAACGACTTCCTCGACCGCGGCCGCGTCAAGCGCGTCTATGTGCAGGGCGATGCGCCGTATCGGTCGCAGCCGTCCGACCTGAACCAATGGTATGTGCGCGGCTCGACCAACCAGATGACGCCGTTCTCGTCCTTCGCGACCACGCACTGGGGGCAGGCACCGGTATCGCTGTCGCGCTTCAACGGCGTCCAGAGCTATGAATTCCAGGGCCAGTCCGCGCCCGGCACCAGCTCCGGCCAGGCGCTGGAGACGATGCGCAAGCTGGCCGGGCAGATCCCCGGCACCAGCATCTCGCTCGCCGGGCTGTCCTATCAGGAGAATGTCTCCTCGGGGCAGGCACCTGTGCTGTACGGCCTTTCGCTGCTGGTCGTGTTCCTGTGCCTTGCGGCGCTGTACGAAAGCTGGTCGATTCCGGTCGCGGTGCTGTTGATCATCCCGCTCGGGCTGGTCGGCGCGATCGTGTTCGTGACGCTGCGCGGCCTCACCAACGACGTGTACCTGCAGATCGGCCTGCTGACGACGATGGGCCTCGCCGCGAAGAACGCGATCCTGATGATCGAGTTCGCCGAGCAGGCGGAAAAGCAGGGCAAGCGGGTGATCGAGGCGGCGCTGGAGGCGGCCCGCATCCGTCTGCGCCCGATCCTGATGACCAGCTTCGCCTTCATCTTCGGCGTGCTGCCGCTGGCGATCTCGACCGGCGCGGGCGCGAACAGCCGGATCGCGATCGGTACGGCGGTGATCGGCGGGATGCTGACCGCGACGGTGCTCGCGATCTTCTACATCCCGCTGTTCTTCGTCCTGGTCCGCCGCGGCGTGCGCGACGGCATCGCCAAGCTGCGCGGGCGACCGACCGGCCATCAGGGCGACGATGACGGCGAGAATCGCGGCAATGGTCGGGATAACGGTCCGCAGGGCGGGACGCCGCCTCAGCCACTGCTCGCCGGTCCTCCCGCCACCCCCGCCCTGCCCGCGCCGGAGCCCAGCTGATGCCCCGTTCCGTCCTGCGCCAATGGCGGCTGGCCGGCCTGCTCGCGCTGATCGCGCTCGCCGCGTCGGGGTGCAATCTCGCCCCCAAGGATCTCCGCCCGGACCTGCCGGTGCCGCCGTCCTGGCCGAAGGGCGATCCCTATCTGGCCCAGTCGGAAGCGACGCTGCCCAGCGTGACCTGGCGGCAGGTGTTCCTCGACCAGCGCCTGCAGAAGATCATCGACCAGGCGCTGGTCAACAACCGCGACCTGCGCGTCGCCGTCGCCAACATCGCCGCGGCGCGATCGCAATATCGCATCCAGCGCGCCAACCTGCTGCCCGAGGTCGACGGTGCCGCTCGCTATACCCGCAGCGGCGGCGGCAGCGGCACCTCGACGATCGCCTCGTCGGGCAGCACCGGTGGAACCGGCACCGGGACGGGAACGGGTACCGGCACCATCGGGACAGGCGGCACTGGCAGCGGCACGACCGGGACCGGTACGACCAACGGCGGCGCGGCGGGCACCTCCACCGTCACCAGCACGTCGGGCAACTCCTTCCTGCTCGACGTCGGTGTCACTGCGTTCGAGGCGGACCTGTTCGGCCGCGTCCGCTCGCTGACCCGCGCCCAGCAGGACCTGTATTTCGCACAGGAGGCGGCGGCGCGCGCGACGCGGCTGTCGCTGATCGGCAACATCGCCACCGCGTGGCTCACCTATGCCGCCGACGCGACGCTGTTGAAGGTCGCCCAGCAGACCGCCGATGTCGCCCAGAGCAGCGTCCGCCTGACCCAGGCGCGGCTGAAGGGCGGCATCGCCCCGCGCACCGACCTCAGCCAGGCGCAGTCGATCCTCGCCACCGCCCAGGCCGACCTCGCCCAGCAGCGTACCCTGCTGGCGCAGGACGCCAATGCGCTCCAGCTGCTGGTCGGCGCGCCGGTCGACCTGGCGCTGTTGTCGACCGACATCGAGCAGGCGTCGGGAACGATCGCGCCGCTGCCGGCGGGGCTCGACTCGACCGTCCTGCTGCGCCGGCCGGACGTGGTCCAGGCGGAGTATCAACTACGCGCCGCCAATGCCCAGATCGGCGCGGCGCGGGCGGCGCTGCTGCCGCGCATCTCCCTGACCGGGCTGGCCGGGCTGGCGAGCGGGGCCTTGTCGTCGCTCTTCACCGGCGGCGCGTTCACCTATTCGGTGTCGCCCAGCGTGAGCTACCCGATCTTCCGCGCCGGCGCGGGCATCGCTGGCGTCCGCTACTCCCGGGCGGAGCGCGACGTGGCCCTGGCGACCTATGAGAAATCGATCCAGACCGCCTTTCAGGAGACCGGCGACGCACTGGCCCGCGAGGGCACGCTGGTCGATCAGCTGCGCGCCAACCGCCAGGGCGTTGCCGCGGCGCAGGACACGCTGAACCTCACCAACGCCCGCTATCGCGGCGGTATCGACACCTTCCTGTCGAGCCTGGACGCCCAGCGCACGCTCTACACCTCGCAGCAAACGCTGGTGTCGACCTTGCTCAACGGCGGCAGCAATCGCGCCACGCTATACCGGGTGCTGGGCGGCGATGCGACGCTGGACGCCGCGCGTAACGGACCGCAGCCGGTCACTCCGACCGGCGCTCCCCGGAACGAGGACCCGCTGCCCCCAGCCAATCCAGGATCGCGGCCGACGGCGAGACCCTGAACCACCCGATCAGTTTTGCGGCCCATCCTGCCCGCCGCGGAGCGGCGCGACGGCGTTGCGGCCGAACTGCATGATCAGGTCGCTGACCTCGCGCGCCTGGTTCATCGACCGCTGGCCCTGCTCACGCAGATAGTCGCCCTGAATCCTCATCACCTCCGACAGGTCCTTGGCGCTGGCGGCGGCGCGCATTGCCGCGAACGCCTGGCTGGTGTTAGTCTCCGCCTGGTCGATCAGCTTGGAGCCGAGCGCCGAACTGCCCTCCGCGATCTTCTGCCCCGACTCCTTCAGCGCCTCGCCGGCGCGCTTGGCCGGCTCGACAACGTGATCGTTGAAGGCGTTGCGAGCCTGTTCCGCTCCTTGGCGCAGCGTATCGACCGTACTCTTCGCAGCGCCCGCGGCCTGGTCGGTGGCACCGTGCGCGGCAGCGTCGTTCCCGTCGATCGCTTGCTGGATATCGTCGGCCATGGTCAGGGTCCCTCGATCCGCCGGCAAAAGCGCCGGCGCTGCTTTCCCGGCCTTAACGGCCGACCCCGGCACCGGTTGCACGGCATGGTCCCGGCGTGCATCGAAGGAGAAGGGATCGGGCAAGCGGCTTGGCTTGACCTATCGGGCCGACTAGAAGCGGCTCCTCTACGGGGTATCGAGTAACGTGATGTCAATTGTTTACCCGCGCCGGCCCATCCGGGCTCTGGTCGCGCTCCTGTGCTGTTCCGTCAGCGCCTGCTCGTCCCTGCCCCATAGCGGTCCCGATGCCGGCCAGGTGGTGGCGGGCGAGCGCAAGGAGGCGCTGCAGATCGGGTTCAAGATCGTCAACCTCGATGCTTCCTCGCTGCCGGCCGGCGGCGCGGTGGCGTTGATGAGCGCGAGCCAGCTGACCGCGCTGGACAGGCCGGGGCGAGTCGATCTGATCGGGCCGGGGGACGTGCTGTCGATCACCGTGTTCGAAGTCGGCGTGACGCTGTTCGGCGGTTCGCAGAGCCTGGGAGCGGCTGGCGGTGCGGTGTCTGGCGCCGCTCCAGATCCGACCGCCCGTGCGCAGAGCCTCAACGGCGTGACCGTGCGCGACGACGGCACCATCGTGCTGCCGTATATCGGTAGGCTGACCGCAACCGGCCACACGTCCGCAGACCTGGAGAAAACGATCGTCCAGCGGTTGCGCGGGTTGTCGCAGTCGCCGCAGGTGCTGGTCGCCGTGGCACAGAACGTCCACAACACGGTGCTGGTCAGCGGCTATGTCGCGCGGCCGGGTCGCCAGCAGCTCAGCCTTGAGCGCGAACGCTTGCTCGACGCGATCGCCGCCGCCGGCGGAGTCGGTACCTTGGGCGGCCCGGAGAACACCGTCGTCCGTGTCCGTCGCGGCGGTGAGTTCGCCGAGGCCTATCTAGCCGCGGTGGAGTCGGGCGGGGCGGGCGACATCATCCTGCTGCCCGGCGACCGCATCGACGTGATCCGCCGGCCGCGCACGTTCGAGGTGTTCGGTGCCGCCAACAAGGTGGCTCAGGTACCTTTCCCTTCCGCCTCGCTATCACTGGCCGAGGCCATTGCCCAGGCGGGCGGCCCCGACGACAACCGCGCCAACCCGACAGCGGTGTTCGTCTTCCGCGACAATGCGCCGCCGCCCGATGTGCAGGGCCAGAGCCGTGCCGCCCTCGCCGGTTCACCGATGGTATACCGGCTGGATATGGACAAGCCGTCGAGCTACTTCCTGGCCCAGCGCTTTGCGATGCGCGACAAGGACGTGATCTATATCGCCAACGCCAAGATCAACCAGACCAGGAAATTGATCGAGTTGTTCAACTTGTTGTTCACGCCGGTATTCACGGTGAAGGCGACGGTCTCGAACTAAAGCTGAGAAGCTAGATCGAAACCGTCGCATAGCATCCAGGCAATGTTCTTGAAGTCTGCTCCAGCCACGCCAATCAGGCAGCGTGTTCCTTCACGCCGGCGACCAGCATCCATCCGATGCCGTAAGCAACCAGTAGCGAGAAGAAGACGGTCAGAGTCACCCTGCCCCTCTGCGGAAATTGCGATTTCTCGGGCACATTGGGATTAACTACACGCACTAAGTAGAGATGCTTGTCGATCACTTGCTGACGGGCTCGGTCTAGTGCAGTTGCGATTGTCTCGTATTGACGTTGCGCAAATTGCTGGCGCATCAGCAACTCATTGTAGCCAGCAACCTGTGACGCGATAGTGGAGCCACCGCTCCCCGCCAGCTTTGACTGTTGCGCATCGACCTGTGCCTGCAACGCCGCCGTGCGACGGGCGAGCGCGATATATTGTGGGCTGGAGCGATTGATGGTCTGGCCGACGCTGACCATCTGCGCTCGCGCGGATGCGAGCGCGCCGGTCAGTTGCGTAACGAGTGCGGTCTGAGCCGTCCCGGTGCCGGTCGGGTCGATATCGGCTTGGTTAGCGCGGAAGCTGCTGATCGCCCCCTGCGCTCGCGCGAGATTATCCTGCGCCTGACGCAGCTGCCGCTCCTGTGAGGCGATTGCATCCTTGTAGGCGGCGTTATTGAGCGAGTTCACACGCTGATCGCCCAGGTCGAGCAGCGCCGTCGCGATCGCATAGGCGTCTTGAGGAGTGAATGCGCGTGCCTGGATCACGGTTATTCCAGTGCCGCTGTTCACTTCGACCTTGGTCTGAGCGAGATAGTATTTCAGCAGCGCCTCGTCGGTCGGCTGGTCGCCGCCCCACAACCGGGAAAACCAATCGACTCCGGGTCGCCGATAGCGGTTCACCAGGTCAAGCTTGCTGCGCAGCGTCGCCACTACGTCGTGCGAGGTGAGGTAGTCGGCGACGCTCATTCCCTCCGGTCCCGCCGCATCAACGCTGCCGCCCGACAGCAGCGCACCCAAGCCCGACGCCTGCGGCTTCTGCTGCTCGGCAGCGCGAACCAGAATATGGGTTTCCGACTGATACTGGTTCGAAGCGATGAGGTAGTAATAAGCCGCTACCAGCAGCGTCGGCGTGACCACCAGGCCAAGGAACCAGCGATAGCCGTACAGGCTCTCGCGCAGGCGCGTCAGCCGGGTCTCGTGCCGCCGAACGTCCATGCCCACCGGCTGGATGACACCATGCATCGATCGATCAACCTTGTTCCTGGCGAGGGACCCTCGCTTGACTTCAGCGGTTTAGCTCAGACAGATCGTCTGGTCGACAGGGGAGTGAACGATTGCTGATGACGCCTGCCAAGTGGTCGGCTAACGCCCGGCGCATGTTCGGCAAGTATGGCGCGTCGACCGCGTATTCTCTCGACCCGTTTGCCTTCTGGCCCGAGGCGAAGAGCAGCATCGCAGGGCTGGGCGGTTCGATCGCGCCCGTCGATGCGAAAGCGGCGTTTCACACTAATTATACGAGCTTCGATCCCGGTCCGCTGACGATCGATTTGATCTTTGCACAGTTGAAAGCCACGCGAGGAACGCTGACGCTCTATGCGATGGCATCGCCCGAAGACGGAGGTCCGGCCAAGGTACAGAGCAGGTTGTTGATCGACCTGGCCGAACTGGCAGCGGCCGGCGGCCGCCATCGCTTGCCGATCATGGTCAAGCAGGGATACGCCTACGCGTTTCTTGGTCGTATCCTCGATGATACGGATGCGAGCGCCTCCGCGCTGACGCTGCAGACCGATCAGCACGTCGATGGACCCGCTTTCGCACGCAAGCTCGCCGCCGCCAAGGCGATCATTTTCGGACCCCGCGGCAGCTCGTCGGGATTGGTCGTCGATGGTCCCGCGACGCTTGCGGACGTTCGATCGCAGATGTGCACTGCTGCTCAATTCGACGAGCCGGACTATGACCGCTGGCTGGCGCTCATGCACCGTCCCAAGCATCAGCACCGCAAGCAATGGGAATATGTCTGGATCTGCCGCGTTCTGGAAACGATGGGCAGTTTGATGGAGGGAGCACGGGGTCTTGGCTTTGGCTGCGGAATCGAGCCGTTACCCGCGCTTTTCGCTGCATACGGCGCGTTCGTCACCGCAACCGATCTGGGCGCTGAAGACCGGCGTGCCAAACGCTGGCAGGCATCGGCGCAACATCTTCTTTCCGTTGATGCGCTGAGCGATTCGGCGGTCTGCCCCTCCGAGCAGTTCTTTCAGCGGGTTGAGGTCGACGCCATCGACATGAACGCGGTTCCCGATAACCGAACAGGATATGATTTCTGCTGGTCGTCCTGCTCGCTGGAGCACCTCGGCTCGATCGATGCGGGCCTTCGTTTTATCGAGCGCTCGCTCGATACGCTCAAGCCGGGCGGCGTGGCGGTGCACACCACCGAGTTCAACCTGACCTCCGACACGCGGACGATCAGGAAGGGCGGGACGGTCTTGTTCCGCCGCAGCGACATCGAAAATTTTGCCAGGAAGATGGCATCCGCAGGCCATGAGGTGCTGCCGATAACATTCGATCAGGGCGACCAGCCCGAGGATCAGGTCGTCGACATGCCCCCCTACGCCGCCGACGTCCATTTCAAGCTGGCCTTAGGCAGCTACGTCACGACCTCATTTGGGCTGGCGATCCGCAAGAGGCGGTAACGGCCATCATAATGAATCGATGAGTTCCAGTACGATTGCCATATGGTGCTCCCAGGTGCAGGGCCGCCAGCCTTTCAGTCGAGCCATCTGAGCCGCTCGGCGCGGCGAATCAGCTTGGCCATAATCCTCGACCGCAGCGCGCCAGCCAAGGCCGTCGAGCGGATCGAGATAGTCGGGCACCTGCCGGCCGACTTCGCGAAGGGCCGCGATATCGGCTGCGATCACCGGCGTTCCCGCCGCCAGCGCCTCGGCGACCGGCATTCCAAATCCCTCCTCGAACGATGGAAGAACCAGCGCCCGTGCCCCCGCCACTATCGCCCGCATCGCTCGATCGTCGAGATCGTGATGCTCGACGACATGGTCCTGTAGCGAGCGACAGCGTTCGAGCATATCAACGACTTGCTCATTCTCCCAGCCGCGCTTGCCGATAAGGTGGAGCATCGGCGCACCCTTCCCTTGCTCTTCGACCATGCGCCGCCAGATGTTCAGTAGCAGCAGGTGGTTCTTGCGCGCCTCAATCGTGGCGACGCACACAAAATATGGTTGCTCGCTGGGCATTGGCACGACGGGCCCGTGCAGGTCGGTGCCAAGATGGGCGATGGCGACCAGCAGCGCCCGCTCGCGACCGACATGAGCAACCAGCGCATCGCGCGTCGCTGCCGAGTTGGCGATCACGCCGTCGGCCAGCAGCTTAATGGTGGCGATGCGCTGGCGATGAGCGGCATCACTCTCTGGACGGACATATTCGGGGTTCGTAATGGGAATGAGGTCGTGGACCATCGTGACGAACTTCGCATCCTCCCCGGCGAGGATGCGCGCCATTCGCTGGGTTCGCTCGATCTGATGAGGCGAAGTTTGAAGGAACACCCGCCGACCCTGCCGCGGCGGGATGCGGCGCGGACGCAGCGCAAACAGGTGGCGCGCAGCGATCGGCCGAAGCTGCCGCCGTGTTATGCGTTTGGGAGCCTTCCACAGCTCGGCCGTATGATCGATGAAGCGCTTGACCGCAGCCGGATCAAGCCGGCCATACAGGCCCTTGGGAAAGCGGGCACCAAATACCAGCCGTTCGGGTACCAATTTAAGTAGCGTCTGGGCATAGCTCAGCTCGACCCGGTCGACCCCCGTAGGGGTCGTACGCAGCAGCCGGGCGAGCAATCGCGACAAATCGAGGACGATCTCTGGCGCATGACCCGCGTCGCCGTTCATAGCGCGGTTAGGGTCGGCATCGGCTCAGCGACATTGTCTTCGGCGAGCAACCGCCGGGCCGACCCTTCCACCAGTTGGTCGAGCCCCTCGTCGCTGTGATAGCCGCCATAGACCAGGCAGCGATCGCGCAGCACTCGGCAGAAGGCTTCGTATACCTTACGCTCGGGCGCTACCGGATGCGACCAGAAGGCGTCGAGCGAGCCCTGATGAGTGATGCGCGGGATGTCGTAGACCGCCTGGCCCAGCACCTTGGTCGGCGTGCCCTGCCGCAGTGCCAGCGTGCCGGTGGTGCTGTTGACGGTGACGACGCCGAGCGCCCGGCTGACCAGCATATCGATGTTGGCCCGTTCCAGATATAGGATCCGCGCCGCCGCCCCGGCCTGCTTCGCCTCCGTGCACACGATCCGCTCGTAATTGACCATGTCCGCGGCCAATGGATGCTGCTTCACCACCAACACCGTGTCCGCCGGCGCATGGCGAGCAAAGCTGCGCACAACGTAGCGGATCGCGACGGCCATGTCGGCAAAAGGCGAATGGATGCGAATCTGCGCGTCCGACGACAGCTGGAGCGGCAAGCAGAAGAAAGGGCGATCGCCTAGCGAGCGCAGCGCCGCAGCAGAACGACTCCTGTCGCGCGGTCGCTTGGCCCATTTCCACAGCCAGCCGGCCGCCTCGGCAGGCGTGTTCAGCGGCCGGTGGTTGCGGTAATGCCGGAATTGTACCCGCCGCGTGGTCATCAACCAATGGTAGCGCATCGTCTCACCCAGCCGCCGTTCGAAGCTCCCGGGAATTGGCGACAAGTCGGGTGCGGGTGGTAGGCTCGCCGCCTGCGCACAATACCAGTCCGGATCGCGCGACAGCGTTGAATTGCCATTAACCCCATCGCGCTCCAGCGTCATGAAGTCAGGCCGAATATAGCCTTCCTCGAAAACGTGGATGCGACAGCCCCGCAACCGGGCAATACCATGCGCCGCATGGTGAAGCGGGCGGCAGTCGCCGTAGAGCACCAGGTCGGTAATGCCGTACGTCTCTATGAAGCCATCGAGGAACAACGGCCACTCTTCCTCTGAACCGGTGAAGTCGTGCCCACCCCGGCCCCAATCTCGCCGATCGCCGGCATTAAAGTTGATCCTCTCAACCCGCTGGCCCTCCCAAGCGAGCCGGTCACCAAGACGACGGAAGAAGACGCCATGTGGCCCCTGCAGAAATAGGAAGCCGTGCCGCCTAGAACGCCGGTCATGCCGCATATTAATCCACTCTAGCCGAACAGCCGCCGCACTCGGCCCTGCCAGCGACGTAGACGCACCAACCAACCTCCATGAACGCCAACACCTCCAAACCCCTCGGTAAACTGCTCCGGGGTGCAGGGCAAACCGGTGCGGGCATCGAGATACCGAGGGTACAGAATTAGCGCGACCGCGACGAGTTGATCGAGGGTAAGCTGGCGCGTCCGACGTGGAAACGGAGCGCCGCGATCTTCGGTCAACCCCCAGCCGGCGTAGAATGGGCCGCCATGCACTACCACCCGCACGCCCCGCATGAGCGCCTCGAAGCCGGTCAACGACGTCAGCGTGTGGAGCGCGGCAGCGCGAGCGAGCAGCGCGTCGAGCGAGCCGCCGCGATCGATCCGGTCGACCAGCGCCAGCGCGACCGGATCGGGGATCGCTCCCTTGCGGTGGCCCGCCTCGACATCAGGGTGAGGGCGGTAGACGATAAAGGCGTTCGGCTCTTCCGCGCGAGCACGCTCGATCACCGACAGATTGGTCAGGCCGCCACCGCCGCGCAACACCGACAGATCGTCCTCGACTTGTCCGATGACCACCACGAGTCGCGCGTCGGCGGGCAGATCGAGCGACTCGGCAACGCCGCCGACCCGGTACTTGCCAATCCGCCGCTCAACGATAGTCCTCCGCAAGGTAGCGGCACGGGCGAGAAGGTCCGTGCCGAACTCAGTGGTCTGGAGCAGCGTCTCGAGCCGGCTCGGCCGGGCGGGATCGAAATAGGGCCACAGGTCATCGACGATCAGCGACAGCGGCGGCAGCAGGTCGCTACCGAGTCCCGCCGAGCGCAGGAACCCGTCCTCGACCCAACGCACCGGCACCCCTGCAGCCATCGCCCGCTCAGCAAAGTCGGCCGGTACCCGCGCCGGCCAGGCAGCAACCGCTCCACCCTCACGCCGAGCCCGAGCGATCGCCGCATCAGGCTTCAGGAAGGGCAGCTTGCTGGGGCGCCCGTCCCAGAGAAGGCGGGCGACTTCGCTGCGTTTCCAGAACGCCATCCCGGTCGCGGCCGAGATGCCCCGATTTGCATCGATCAGAGCGCGCCAGTGCGCGAGTAGCGCAATGGCGGCTTCAACGCCTATAATTCCGCCGGTAAACGGGTCGCGGTAGCGGTCGCCGAGTGCCCGCGCGACCAGCCGATCAGCGTCAACGATCTCCATACCCGCCGGGTTGGTCACCGGTTTGCCAGCGGCGAGCGCTAACGCGGCGATCTCGCTGGCGCTTGGTGCAGTGACCGTCCGCGCCGCAACGATCAGCGGCCAAGGATCGAACTCGCCAGAGGCCACGACCAGCGCTCCGCGACGCCGTGCGGCCCGCACGTCACCGGTGGCCACGACAACCGCGTCGCTCAGGTCGGCCCCGGGCGGGTCCCCGTCGGTGACGATTAGCCGCGCCCGCCCTACGACACGCCGGCCCCAGAAGGTGCCGCCCACGGCGGCCCGCACCATCTCCGACGCCGGGGTCTGCCTAAGCTTTGGATCGGCATCGCGCTCGTCGGCCGCGGCTGCCTCGATTGTGGCCACGGCAGGGTCCACCCCCGGAAAGGGCGGCGAGCGCAGCACGCGGATCGGCACCCGCACGAGGGTCACGCTGCTTTGCGAACGATCAGTCCAAACGCCGAGACCATCAGTGCCTCGCTCTCGTCCGCGTCAGCGACCGCATCGCCCCAAGGGCAGATCTGTGCCACCTGATGCCCGCGCGATAGCAACAGGAGCACCGTGCGATCGATGTCTGGCCGCCGCAGCATTGGTCCGCTGTCTTCGCCGATCGGCCGTGGCGCGACGTCGATCGGCACGACCAGCGTCAGCAAGCCGGCCGGCTTAAGCGCCCGCAAGCTGTCCTCGATGAAGCGCAGAACCTCCTGTCGTTCACGTCCACCCACCCCGCCGGCGCGCGTCGCCCAAGCGAAATCGAAACCGTCGATCTCGTCGATCGCGAGCGGATCGAGCCGCCGCACCTCGACCTGCGGGGATAGATCGAGGTCCGCGGGCGGGTCGTTGGGGATAGTGAGCAGCAGCGAACAACCGTGCTGGACCAACCAGGGAGCGATTGCATCGTCAAGTGCGCCGATGCCCAGTCCCCGCGCGCCCGAACGGGCGACGTCGTAGCGGTCAAGCACACGGGCCAGAAACACCTGCTCCCACCGATCGATCCTTGACCGGCCTGGCAGGCCGCCAAGCTGGTCGAGTAGCGCCTTGAACACCGGCTCCGCCAATTGTTGCGCAGTACACAGCTGCGATACTGGCGTGGCAAGAACACCCTCGCGCTCGCCGACGATCTGCGGTGCCATGGAAACCCGACTCGCCTCCGCCCGGAAAGCGGTCGGGCGCAGTGGGTCGTTCGGGTCGGGGGTGCGTCGCACCACCTCCACCGCCAGTTCGTCAGCGGTAGCGACGGTGTCGCCATAGATGTAGCCGAGAATGGCGTAGTGATGCCCCGGGCGCGCTGTCGCGCCGAGCGACACGGTGCCGCCGTTGCGGATAAGCTCGGTAAGCTGTGTCTGCGACAGCGCGATCTGCCGCGCATGAGCACCCATAACCTCCGGTAGTTCATGGACGCGGAGGATTAAGGTGCCGCGGTCTGCCTTGAGTCCAGCGAAGCGTAGCGTGAACAGGATCGGACCTGCTCCGCACGAGACATAGAGCGTATGAAGTACGTAGTCCGGGTTCTCGCCAGCCTCGCTTCCTCCCAATCCGACCAGACGGCTAGCAATATCGGGCCAGAAGGCGAACGGGTTGAGGAGGAGCGCGTCGCCTTCCGTGGCGATGACGCGGCTTTCGTGGATCATTGCGACGCCATAGCCGCTCGGTAGAGCTCCGTCAGCCGTTCACCGTACCGCTCGCGCGAGAAGAGCCTCGCCTGTTCAAGCCCGCGCGCCGCCATCGCCGCGCAGAGCGCCTCGTCACGATCAAGCCGGCGCATTGCCTTCACCAGCGAGTCGACGTCATAGGGATCGACCAGCAGCCCGGCACCACCCGCTACCTCGGGTAGCGAGCTCGTATTAGAGGTGATGACTGGCGTGCCGAGTTGCATCGCCTCGAGCACGGGCAGGCCGAACCCCTCGTACAGCGAAGGGAACACCACCGCCTTCGCACCACGCGTCAACTTGGCTAGCATCACACGCGATAGATAGTCGATGCGGATGATCGTCTGATCGCGAGGACCCACGAACGTCCCAGCTGCTCCGCTCGCGCCGCCTCCGGGCATAAGTTGTAGTTCTCTCTCGCTCTGCCACGCTCGTGCACCGACGATCACAAGGGGTGTCTTGGTTCGCAAAGAGAGAAAAGCTTCGATTAACCGACCGATGTTCTTCTTGGGCTCGATCGCGCCAAAGAAAAGGAAGTAGCCGCGGCGCTCCAATCCGAAGATGCTTTCAATGTCCTGCGCATTCTGATCTACATTTTTGTCGAGCAATCTCTGCGCTACGGTTGCCGTTTGATAGGTATTGGTGACCTTCGTAGCGTCAACATCGTATCGATCGATGATGTCGCACTTGCTTGCCTCTGAGACGGTACAAATCTGCGCAGCGTGCTTCAGGCACCCCGAAATGAGGCTTCCATACAGAGTCTTGTCGTCGAGTGTCGTGTAGGGAAGCTTTAATGGGACAAGATCGTGGAGCGTATAGATATTTCTGCTGCCTGCCAGCTTCACTGGCACCGGATAGGTCCAGTGCATGATCTCGGGAGGATTAGGCACCCTGAAGGTGGAGAACCGCCCAGTACGCGCAAAGACAAACATCGCATCATCGAACAAACGGTCGGTGGTGAAGATACGGTCGAACGCGGGAATTACATTAACGCCATCATTCGTCAACACGTCACTATCGCGCGGCACCTCGCGTGAGCGATGCGCAACGAACGCCCGCAAATAATCGCGGCCGTTCCGCCATGCGCGAACCACTCGCTTGGTCCTGCTGGCCGAGCGAACACTTCGCGCTTTTAGGAGTGGCAGATCGGGCAGCCGTTGATAATAATGAAAGAAAGTCGCTTGACGCAGCGACTTGTTCGCAGGAACATTAATGCCAAAAATTCCGTCGACCTCGTGACCGAGCGTATGCAGCGTCTCCACCAACTCCGTCGCGTAAGTGGCTATCCCCGTCCCATGCGGCATGGCGAGGTTGTACCCATCAACCCCGATCCGCACGTGCCTTGCCCTCAGTCACCATATGAGAGCGTTAGGGTGCCGCCCGAAAGGATGCAACTTAGCGCCCGGTTGACTGGCGCGTTTAACGAGCAGTTTGTTGCGCTAATCAGGCTATTTCGGCCCCATGGACTTCGAGCAGCAGACGCAGGTAGCTTAACCTCGTGTCCATCGGACCGGCAGCAGCTCATCCAGGCGGAGCTTCGGCCGAACGGTTCGACCGGCTTGGCTGGCGTTCCAGAATTACCCTATATCGGGCCTCATGATCGAAACGCCTGCTGTCACTCGCTCACCTCTTGCCTCGGCCTTGCGGACGATCGAGATCGAACGTCGCGCGCTGGATGCGTTGGCGCAACAGATGGACGGGACCGATCTCGGTGCCGTGTTCACACACGTTGTTGAACTCATTGTCTCAACGCCCGGACGGATCATCCTCACCGGTATGGGTAAGAGCGGCCTGGTAGCCCGAAAGATTGCGGCAACGTTGGCCTCCACGGGTACGCCATCAATGTTCCTCCACCCCAGCGAAGCCAGTCACGGCGATCTCGGCGTCATCACCGGCGGCGACATTGTCCTTGCCCTGTCGTGGTCCGGGGAGACATCCGAACTGGCAGACATCTTGAACCATTGCGCGAGGTTTGGAATTAAGCTGATCGGCGTTACCGCTGGTAGGACCTCCACACTGGCTCGCTGCAGCGATTTAGCTATGGTTTTGCCACAGGTGCAGGAGGCCTGCCCGAACGACCTGGCGCCGACCAGCTCGACGACGATCCAGGCCTGCCTGGGCGATGCTCTCGCGGTGGCAGCACTTGAGCGCCGGCGCTTTTCATCCGATGACTTTCGCGTCCTGCACCCTCGCGGGCAATTAGGAGCGCGGCTGGTCAGAGTCGCGGACATCATGAGCACGGGTCACGAGATTCCCGAGGTAGCGCTGAACGCTTCCATCGCCGAAGCAACATTAGAAATGACGACGAAGAGATTTGGCATTACCGCAGTTCTGGATAAAGACGGCGGACTCGCCGGTGCCTTCTCAGACGGCGACCTGAGACGGAGTCTCGCCTCCGCCTCCATCAATAATCCCGTAAAGCATCACATGTCCCTGCAACCGTTCGTCGTCTCGGCGGACGCCCTCGCCACCGAAGCTCTGGCTGTGATGAACATGAACAAGATTTCGCAGCTTTTCGTCTGCGACAACGACCAGCTGATCGGCATCGTTCATGTCCATGACGTTCTACGCGTCGGCGTAGCGTGACAGCGCTGGTGGTCATTCCGGCTCGTTGGGGGTCGACGCGACTACCCGGCAAGCCGTTGATGATGATCGGCGGCCGCACGCTTCTCTCGCGCGTAGTCGATGTCGGGCGGGCAGCGATCGCGGGGGACGACACCGAGCTGTTGGTGGCAACGGACGACGAGCGCGTTCTCAAACACGCGCGGGACCTTGGCTGCACCGCGGTGATGACGGACGAAACCTTAGCGACCGGCTCTGCCCGGACGCTTGTCGCGGCCCTTGATCGGCCGGCACCTCCGACCATCGTCTGCTGCCTACAAGGCGATACCCCGTTTATACCACCGGACGCCATCCAATTGGTATTGCAGCGCCTCGCTCGAGGAGATTGTGACTGCGCCACGCCGGTCGTGCGGCTCGGCTGGGAGGCGCTCGATGCGTTGCGGGCTCACAAATGCTCGTCACCGACGAGTGGTACCACCTGCGTTCGCGCTGATGACGGCCGTGCGCTATGGTTCTCCAAGGCCATGCTACCACAGATACGCGGTGAGGAGCTATTACGGCGCGAAGCCGCGACTTCACCGGTCTACCAGCACCTCGGCCTATACGCGTACACGCTGGATGCCTTAATAACGATCGAAGCCGTCCCTCCGTCGACTAACGAAGTGTTGGAGGGGCTCGAACAGCTACGCATCCTCGAACTGGGTTTGACGATCCAGACTGTGGAACTGCAAAGCGGGCCGTTCACTATGAGCGGCATCGACACGCCAGCCGATATTCTTCGCGCGGAGCGATTGATCGCGGGCGGGGCGGATACCTTAAGCGGATGATCAGCTTCTACCTTGTCCGTCACGGCAATACTTTCCCGCCCGGGGTGCCGGCCGTGCGGATCGGGTCGGCGAGCGACCTGCCGCTGACCGAAGAGGGCGAGCGGCAAGCGACCGCATTGGGGGAATGGTTCACCAATCTCGGCATCGCCTTCGACCGCGTGCTCGCCGGTTCACTGAAACGGACGCGTCGCACAGCAGAACTGATCGTAGCAAGTCTGCAGCCTTCTCCGCCGGTACAAGTCGCGGACTGGCTGACAGAAATCGATCACGGCGAGGACGAGGGTAAGCCGGATGATCTGATCGCCGCCCGGGTCGGCGCTGCAGCACTCCGCGCTTGGGATGAGCAGGCCCTCGCGCCCGCAGGATGGCAGGTGGCTGCCGAAGCCAGGATTGCCGCGTGGCGACACCTCTTCGCCGAACGTCCGCGCGGCGACGTCCTGTTGGTGACCAGCAACGGCGCGGCACGGTTCGCCCTGCTGGCGTGTTCAATGGACCGGCCATCCTCGCTGAAACTACGCACTGGCGCTTTCGGCCAGATAATTGAAGAGCCTTCCGGGGCGCTACGTGTAGCTGCCTGGGATGTCCGACCGCCGCAGAGATAGTCTGCCCTAATCGACTTTCGGCCACGCTGGCTCGATCAGCCGGGAACCACGAGCCTGCGGTCTCCCAACACCCGCCGCATCCACGTCAACGGCAGCATCACAGGCCCATCCGACGGTGCCGCATCAGGATCATCATGCGCCTCCGCGAACACACCCGCGCACCCGACTGCCAGCGCCGCCCGCGCCAGCGCCGGCGCGAACTCGCGTTGGCCGCCGCTGGCACCGCCGAGGCCGCCCGGCTGCTGCACCGAATGGGTCGCGTCGAAGATCACCGGCCAGCCGGTTCGCGCGATGATCGGCAACGCACGGAAATCCGTCACCAGCTTATGATAGCCGAACGACGTCCCCCGCTCGGTCAGCAGGATGCGATTGTTGCCGGTCGAGGCGACCTTCGCTGCTACCTGCGCCATGTCCTCCGGTGCGAGGAACTGGCCTTTCTTGATGTTCACCGCCGCTCCGGTTTCGCCGGCCGCGAGCAGCAGATCAGTCTGGCGGCACAGCAAAGCGGGGATCTGGATGATGTCTACCACCTCCGCCGCCGCCTTCGCCTGCTCCACGTCATGGACGTCGGTCAGCACCGGTACGCCCAGCTCCCGGCGGATGTCGGCCAGCACGCGCAAACCTTCGTCGAGGCCGATGCCGCGTTTGCCCGAGAGCGAGGTCCGGTTGGCCTTGTCGTAGGACGACTTGAACACGAACGGCACGTCCGCCTCGGCCGCGATCGCTTTCAGCGCCTCGGCCATCATCATCGCGTGGTCGCGACTCTCGATCTGACAGGGGCCGGAGATCAGCACGAAGGGCAGGTCGTTGCCGAACGTAACCGCACCCGCGCTCTCACCGACGTGGACGTGGTGAGCAGGAGAAGGTTCGGGATACGGATAGTCAGTCACTGCGGTGCCCTTATGAAGCGGCGCACGAGCTGGCCACGCCATGCCCACCGTCCGCCGTGATAGTTGAAGAAAAACCAGCCGAACACCGCACACCCTAGCCAGGTCGGCCACGCCATCGGATCGCCCTCGCCCATCATATGCTCACGCAGTTCGCGGTCCGCCTGCCACCGATCCAGCTCCCCCCCGCCGCCGTTGATGCCGTACAGGTTGTCGTGCCGGCGGCAGCCGCGGTTGCGGTTATATTTGCGGTGGTCAAGGAAATAGCAGTAGTCGCGGACCGGGGCCCCGGAACCATCTGGTACGCTTTCAGCCATGGCTGCCGGGTAGGCGTCGGGAGTGACCGTGTTCAAGCGTAAAATATTCTACATGGGCGGCTTCGATCCGCGCGGCGTGCGGCATTACCACGCCCTGTACCGCCAGTCGGCGGCGCGCTGGAGCGAGCGCACCGGCGTCCCGCTCGCCGTCTCCAACCGCAAGACGGCATCGCCGGCCCGCGCCGACTGGACGATCGAGAACGCAGTCGACGGCACCACCACCAGCTACAGCTTCCTGCGCTGGGAAGACCTTGTCCGCCGCGCCTGGATCAAGAGCCCGGTGAGGCTCGGGCTGCGCGCATTGCGCACCTATGGCGGGCTCCTGCGCCACGCCGATCTCCACATCATCCGCACCGTGCCGTCGGGTCCGGTCAAGACGCTGTTCTACCCGCCCGTGTTTTCCGTGCTGCTGCCGCTCCTTATCGGGATAGTGCCGTTCCTGCTCGGACTGGTCTGGCTGCCCTGGTGGGCGGCACTGGCGATCGGCGCGGTGTTGGGGGTCGCGGGCGCGACGCCGCTGCTCAAGAAGCTGCACACGCCATGGCTGCTGCGCTTCTTCATCTTCAATGCCGAGACCGGCGGCGGCGATGCCGACCCGCCGATGGTCGCGCGACTCGATGCGTTCGCAACGCAAATCCTGGCGGAGCTCGACGGCGGCCCCAACCAAGAGGAATGGGACGAGGTGCTGCTGGTCACCCACTCCAACGGCTCCATTCTGGCGGTGCCGCTGATGGAGCGCATCCTCGCCGCGCGCGGTGGCACGATGCCCGCCAACTTCGCGCTGGTCACCCTCGGCCAGTCTATCCCGCTGATCCTGTGTCGCGGAGATGCCAAGGGGTTCAAGGAGCGACTCCGCGCAGTCGGGCGTGGCGACTTCCGCTGGTTCGACATCGGCTCGCCGCCGGACGGTGCGGGCTTCTACGGCGTCAACCCGATGGCGCTGATCGGCGCGGAGACGCGGCCGGCGCTGGTCCACCTCAACCCGCGCTTCTACAAATTCTACGATCCCGAGAACTACCATTCCGGCCTTGCCAACAAGTACGACATCCACTTCGACTATCTGCGCGTCGGCGACCGGGTGAGCCCGCTCGACTATCCCAGCCTCACCGCGACCGCGCGGCCGATCGAGGCGTCGGTGGCGGCGTTCCAGGCGCTCTGATGCCGGTCCGCTTCACGCCGCCCTATCCCATCCCGCATCGGTCGAAGTCGGGGTTCCTCACTCGTTTCGTGCGCGGCTGGCGGTCATGGCTCGATGTGCTGTTCGAGAAAAGCTACACGATGAAGCTGGGGGAGGTGCACATCCCCGCCCTCTCTTTCTACGTCGCCAACGAGCTGCCGCTGGTCCGCCGCGTGCTGGAGGAGGAGGTGGCGGACTTCCCCAAGCATGGCTTCCTGGGCGGGCTGCTCGACCCGCTGATCGGCAATTCGGTGTTCGCGGCGAGCGGTGCCGAGTGGGCCGAGCAGCGCGCGATGGTCAACCCCGCCTTCGGCCACACCGCGCTGAAGCGCGTGTTCGCCTCGATGAGCGCGGCGGTCGACGACTTGGTGGTGCGGCTGGGGCAGGAGGACCTGTCGGTTCCGGTCGAGATCGACCCGTTCGTCACTCATGTCGCCGCCGACATCATCTTCCGCACGCTGTTCTCCCGGCCGCTGACCGAGGCGGAGAGCCAGGAGATCTATGACGGCTTCCACGCCTATCAGAAGTTCGCCCAGCGCGCGGTGATGCTGCGGCTCTACCGCCTGCCCCAGCTCGGCTATGCCCGCCGCGCCGAACGCGAGGCCAGGCGCATCCACACGGTGTTCGCCGCCGAGGTTGCGGGGCGCTTCGCCGCGACGCAGCTGCGGGGCGAGCGCGGCGAGGACATCCTCCAGGCGCTGATCGACGCGCGCCATCCGGAGAGCGGCCGCGTCTTCACGGAAGCCGAGGTGATGGAGCAGATCAGCACCATCTTCCTCGCCGGCCATGAGACCAGCGCCAGCGCGATCACCTGGGCGCTGTATCTCCTCGCGCGCGATCCCGAGCTCCAGCAGCAGGTCCGCGCCGAGGCGGGTGCAGGCCCGCTCGCCTATGAGGACCTGCGCGGCATGACTGTGACGCGCGACGTGTTTCGCGAGACGCTGCGGCTCTATCCGCCGGTCAGCTTCCTGGTGCGCGAGGTGACCTGCCCGGTGACGATGCGCGACAAGCAGCTAAAGCGAGGCGGCATGGTGGTGATCTCCCCCTGGCTGATCCAGCGCAACCGCCACAACTTCCCCGAGCCGCACGGCTTCGATCCAGGGCGCTTCACTGACCCCGAACAGGCGGGAGCGTGCCGCCATGCCTATCTGCCGTTCGGCAAGGGTCCGCGGCTGTGCGTAGGCGCGGGGTTCGCGAACCAAGAGGCGCTGCTGGCGATCGCGGGAGTGATGCGGGCGTTTCGGCTGGAGCCAGTCGCGGGCGATACACCCGAACCAATCAGCCGGCTGACGCTTCGGTCGCGGAGTGGGGTTCGATTACGACTGACATCCACGAGGGATCGAGTAGCGACTTCACCGGTTCAGGCGCTGTGAACTTCGGCATATCAGGCGGTAGCATCGGCTTCATCGGCGCCATCGTCCTGTTCGGCGCGCTGATGATCGCCTTCACCATCGTCGCGACAATCGTCATCCGTGTCGTTCGCGGCCGCGATGACGAAGCTTCTGGCGGATCAACCGGCTCGGGCGACGATCGCGCGGCCGAGGACGACTATATCCTCTAGGCGATTCTCTTGGCGATCGGCGGGTCGCAACAGCGCATCGCGTCTTTCCCCCTGCCGACAGCCTTGCTAAGGCACGGGGCAACCTACATTCGCACCCGTTGACGCGCCCGCGCGGCCTCTCGCCGCCTCTCCGAGTGCGGCAGACCCAAGGAGGATACGCCACTTATGACTGCCATTGGCCAGGACACGCTCCATTCCCGCTCGACGCTGACCGCGGGCGGCAAGTCGTATGACTATTTCAGCCTGGCCAAGGCGGCGGAAACCTATGGCAATATCGACCGTCTGCCCTTCTCGATGAAGGTACTGCTGGAGAACATGCTGCGCTTCGAGGATGGCAAGACCGTCACCCAGGCCGATGTCCAGGCGATCGTCGACTGGCAGCAGGACGCGCGTTCCGATCGCGAGATTCAGTATCGTCCGGCGCGGGTGCTGATGCAGGACTTTACCGGCGTGCCCTGCGTCGTCGACCTCGCGGCGATGCGCGACGCCATCACCAAGCTGGGCGGCGACGCGGCCAAGATCAATCCGCAGGTGCCCGTCCACCTCGTCATCGATCACTCGGTGATGGTCGACGAGTTCGGCACGCCGTCGGCCGCCGCCGACAACCAGGAAATCGAATATGAGCGCAATTCGGAGCGCTACGAGTTCCTGAAATGGGGATCGAAGGCGCTCGACAACTTCAAGGTCGTGCCGCCCGGCACCGGCATCTGCCACCAGGTCAACCTCGAATATGTCAGCCACGCGGTCTGGTCTTCGCAGGAGAGCGGCGAGCACGCGACCGGCACGGCGACGATCGCCTATCCCGACACACTGGTCGGCACCGACAGCCACACGACGATGGTCAACGGCCTGGGCGTGCTCGGCTGGGGCGTCGGCGGCATCGAGGCCGAGGCGGCAATGCTCGGCCAGCCGGTGTCGATGCTGATCCCCGAGGTGGTCGGCTTCAAGCTGACTGGCGAGCTGGCCGAGGGCATCACCGCCACCGACCTGGTGCTGACCGTCACGCAGATGCTGCGCGCCAAGGGCGTCGTCGGCCGCTTCGTCGAGTTCTACGGCCCCGGTCTGTCGACGATGACCCTCGCCGACCGTGCGACGATCGCCAACATGGCTCCCGAATATGGCGCGACCTGCGGTTTCTTCCCGATCGACGAGCGGACGATGGAGTATCTGCGCCTGACCGGCCGCGATGACGACACAGTGGCGCTGGTCGAGGCCTATGCCAAGGCCCAGGGCATGTGGCGGCACGCCGACGCCCCCGACCCGATCTTCACCGATACGCTTGAGCTCGACATGGCAAGCGTCGTTCCCAGCCTGGCCGGGCCGAAGCGGCCGCAGGACAAGGTGAGGCTCGACGCGGTCGACGACGTGTTCAACGCCGACCTCGCCAAGGTCTACCACAAGGATCACGCCGAGCGGGTTACGATCGCCGAGCGCGGCCACGACATCGGCGATGGCGACGTGGTGATCGCCGCGATCACCAGCTGCACCAACACCTCCAACCCGTCGGTGCTGGTTGCCGCCGGCCTCGTCGCGCGCAAGGCGCGCGCGCTGGGGCTCAGCCCCAAGCCGTGGGTCAAGACCAGCCTCGCGCCGGGATCGCAGGTGGTGACCGACTATCTCGACAAGGCGGGGCTGACCGAGGACCTCGACGCGATGGGGTTCAACCTGGTCGGCTATGGCTGCACCACCTGCATCGGCAATTCGGGGCCGCTCGCCGCGCCGATCTCGGCGGCGATAAACGAGAATGATCTCGTCGCCGCCTCCGTCCTGTCGGGCAACCGCAATTTCGAGGGCCGGGTGTCGCCCGACGTGCGCGCCAACTTCCTCGCCTCGCCACCGCTGGTCGTCGCCTATGCGCTGAAGGGCACCGTCACCGAGGATATGGTGACCACCCCGATCGGCCAAGGCAGCGATGGCGAGGACGTGTACCTGAAGGACATCTGGCCCTCGAACGACGAGGTCCACAGCGTCATGACCGCCAACATCGACGACACAATGTTCCGGTCGCGCTACGGCAACGTCTATGCCGGCGACGCCAAGTGGCAGGGGATCGAGGTGACGGGCTCGGACACCTATGCCTGGCCGCCCGCCTCCACCTACGTCGCCAACCCGCCCTATTTCGAGGGTATGGAGATGACGCCCAAGCCGGTCGTCGACATCGTCGAGGCGCGGCCGCTGGCGATCCTGGGCGACTCGATCACCACCGACCACATCAGCCCCGCCGGCAACATCAAGGCCGACAGCCCCGCCGGCAAATGGCTGATGGAGCGGCAGGTCAGCCGCGCCGACTTCAACAGCTATGGCGCGCGGCGCGGCAACGACCAGGTGATGGTGCGCGGCACCTTCGCCAACATCCGCATCCGCAACGAGATGGTGCCGGGCGTCGAGGGCGGCATGTCGTCCTACCAAGGCGAGACGATGCCGATCTACGACGCGGCGATGCGCTACAAGGCGGACGGCACACCGCTCGTCATCGTCGCCGGCAAGGAATATGGCACCGGCTCGTCGCGCGACTGGGCGGCGAAGGGCACCAACCTCTTGGGTGTGCGCGCGGTGATCGCCGAGAGCTTCGAGCGCATCCACCGCTCCAACCTGGTGGGCATGGGCGTGCTGCCGCTCCAGTTCATGCCGGGCACCGACCGCAAGACGCTGAACCTCGACGGCAGCGAGACCTTCACGGTCACCGGCGTCGCCGCGATCCGCCCGCGTCAGGTTGTCGAGGTGACGCTGACCCGCGCCAACGGGACAAGCGAGGTGGTGGAGACCCGCTGCCGCATCGATACGATCAACGAGCTGGAATATTTCCTCAACGGCGGCATCCTCCACTATGTGCTGCGCAACCTGGCGGCCTAGACGACCGCCCGTGCGCGGCCGTAGAGGAAGTAGAGCGCCAGCCCGAGCGCGTTCCACGCCACGAACGCGACCTGCGTCACCACCTGCAGGCTGGTGAACAGGTAGCAGCAGCCCAGGATCGCCAGCGGCGCGACGATCCACGCCGCCGGCGTCCTGAACGGTCGCTTCGCCTGTGGTGAACGCCGCCGCATAACCAGCACGCTCGCCGCTACCGCCACGAACGCGTACAGCGTGCCGGCATTGGCGAGGCTGGCGATCACGTCGAGCGGAGTCAGCGCCGCGATCACCGCCACGAACACCGCCGTCACCGCCGTGATCCGGACCGGCGTCCCGCGCGCCGACAGCCTCGCGAGCGCCGGCGGCAGGAAGCCGTCGCGCGCCATCACCAGGAAGATGCGGCTCTGCCCATAGAGGAAGCCGAGGATCACCGTCGGCAGCGCGATCGCCGCCGCCGCCGCGACCAATGTCGCCACCCCGCCCTGCCCCAGCGAGCGCAGGATCAGCGCCAGCGGCTCGGCGCTTTTCCCAAACACGTCGTAGCGCGCTGCACCCACCGCCGCCGCCGCGACGACGAGATAGATGACGGTACACGCCACCATCGACCCGACGATGCCGATCGCCAGGTCACGCTCGGGCCGCTTGGTCTCCTCCGCCGCGGTCGAGATCGCGTCGAACCCGTAGAAGGCGAAGAAGATGATCGCCGCCGCCCCCATCACGCCATGCTTGACCCCGCACGCGCCGGCGACGCTGCCATAGCCGAACGGCGCAAACGGGTGGAGGTTGGCGGCATCGAAATGCGGCAGCGCCACCGCGACGAACAGCGCCAGCGTCGCGATCTTGAGCAGCACCAGCGCGGTGTTGACGCGCGCGCTCTCCCGCGTGCCCGCCGACAGGAGCGCCGCGACCAGGCCGATGATGACGATCGCAGGGATGTTGATCCCGAACGAGGCGGCATGGCGGACCCCGTCGCAACCGACCCCGGCGAGCGTCGGCCCCTGGATCGCCCACCCCGGCAGGGCGACGCCCAGCCCCTTGAGGAAGCCGACCGCGTAGCCCGACCAGCCGACCGCCACCGTCGACACCACCAGCGAATATTCGAGGATCAGCGACCAGCCGACCACCCAGGCGATCACCTCCCCCAGCACGACATAGCTATAGGTATAGGCGCTGCCCGAGGCGGGGATCGCGCTCGCCATTTCGGCATAGCACAGCGCCGCGCAGGCGCAGATCGCGCCGGCAACGGCGAAGCTCAGCAGCACCGCCGGCCCCGCCCGATCCGCGCCGACGCCGATCAGCGTCAGGATGCCGGTGCCGACGATCGCGCCGACGCCCAGCGCGACGAGGTGCGGCCAGGACAGGGTACGCGCCATCTGCTCGGCAGCGGGCGGCGCGGTGATCGTCTTGCGGCGCATCAGGCTCATCGGCGTCTCCCTGGTGCGTGAGGCTACACGCGGGGCCGGTGTGCCGCCAGCGGCTTCCCACCGGCTCTGCCGGTGCTACACCGCGTCATCCTCGACCCGACGGAGCCCAGCATGCCCCTCCTCCTCGCGCTGCTCGCGCAAGTCACGCCCGTCCAGCCGATCGTGCACGGCACCGGCCTGCCGCCGCAAGGCACCGACGAAGCGTCGGTGATGGCCCCGGTCAACGCGCTGCTCGCCGGCATCGCCGCGCATGACGGCGCGGCGGCGACTGCGCGGGTCAGGACCGACGGCACGCTGACCGCCGCGGTCGAGCGCGCCGATGGCAGCCACGAGCTGCGGCGGATGAGCTGGGCCGACTTCGCCGCCCGCCTGAAGCCGAGCCCGCAACGCGTCGAGGAACGGCTGCTCGACCCCGCCGTCGAGATCGACGGCGACGTGGCGATGGTGTGGAGCCCCTATGTCTTCCTGGTCGACGGCAAGGTCGACCATTGCGGGGCCGACCACTTCGACGTCGTGCGCGACGGTGGCAGCTGGAAGCTGCTCAACGTCACCTGGTCGCAGCGCAGCACCGGCTGCTGAAGCTACTTCCGCTCGAACACCTTCTCGCCGCCGACCCATGTCTCATCGACCCTGGTGGTGCGCAGCTCGGCCGGGGTGGCGAGCAGCGGGTCGCGGTCGACGATGATGAAATCGGCGCGCTGCCCTGGTGCAAGCCGGCCATAGACCTTCTCGGCAAAGGCGGCATAGGCCGCGCCGCCGGTATAGCCGCGCCACGCCTGCTCACGGGTCAGCCGCTCGTCGCCATGCCAGCCGCCGGGGGGTTGGCCGGCCGCATCCTCGCGGCTGATCGCCGTCGCCCAGCCGGCGAACGGGTTCGCGCCCCCGACCGGGAACCCCGACCCGAATGCCAGCGCCGCGCCGTTG
>NZ_CAHJXA010000002.1 GCF_903644135.1 Sphingomonas bacterium
CCTTCACCGGCTCGACCGCGACGGGCCGGCAGGTGATGGCCGACGCCGCGCTGTCCGGGCCCAAGCCGGTGTCGCTGGAAATGGGCGGCAAGGGGCCGCAGATCGTGTTCGCCGATGCCGATCTCGACGCGGCGGCGGGGATCATCGCCAGCTCGGTCGTGCGCAATGCCGGCCAGATCTGCTATGCCGGCACGCGGCTGGTGGTCGCGCGCAGCGTCGCCGATGAGATGATCGAGAAGGTCGGCAGCCGCGTCGGCGGCACCGTCGCCGGGCCGACCTGGTCGAAGCGGACGACGCTGGCACCGATCCTGTCGCTCAAGCAGCGCGACCGGATCACCGGCATCCTTGCGAAAGGCGTCGAGGCCGGTGCCGAAATCCTGATCGGCGGCGCGGCGATCGAGGACCGCGACGGCTTTTATTTCGAGCCGACGCTGGTCGACAAGCTGACGGTCGACAATCCGATCATCGAGCAGGAGGTGTTCGGCCCGGTCCTCGCCATCCAGCCGTTCGAGGACCTCGACGAGGCGCTGGAGCTGGCGGAGCATTGCGACTACGGACTGGGTGCCGCGCTCTATACCCGCGACCTGGCGACGGCGATGCGGGCCAGCAAGGCGATTAAGGCCGGGTCGGTCTGGGTCAACCAGTTCGGCGTCAACGACATCATCGCGCCGGTGGGCGGCTACAAGAAGTCGGGCTTCGGCAAGGACTTCGGCGTCGAAGGGCTACTCAAGTTCATGCATATCAAGGGCATCTCGATCAAGATGACCGCCTGACGCGGCGACCCGACGCAAACCGTTCGCGCCGGGTCGATCGATGGCACCATTACTTGCTCTGGCGCGCCTTCATCATCGACACGAACGCGGTCGCGGCGGTCGCGATCGTCTCGGTCGGATGGGCGGCGCACTCGCCGTGCATGAAGGTCTTCATGTCGTCAGGGGTCAGCCCGCGGCCGATGTCGAAGCCAGGCGGCGAGACGTAGATATTGTACGCCGACATCACCCCCGCGACGAAGAACCGATTGGCCATATATTCCGATGGCTCGGCTTTGATCTCGGCGGCGGACCAGTCGCTGCACAGCTTGTGACCCGGGCCATAGGTGACCGGCCCGGTCGGAGCGGCGGGTGCCGCCATCGGCTTGGCCTGCTGTGCTACAGCAGGAGAGAGAGGAGCGAGCAGCAACAGCGCGAGAACCAGCTTCATGGACGATCTCCCGAGTGGACGAACCTTGAACAACGCCTGACCGTCGAGGGCATCAATGCGTCACCGCTCGCAATGCCGGCACCCGCCGCACCCCATTCTGCCAGGCGACCAGCCCGAGCCAGATCAGGATGAGCGGCGATGTCGAGCTCAACGCCACTGGCGGCACGAAGCGCGTGACGAAGCTGTAGAGGAACAGGAGCAAGCCGGCGAGCACGCCGGTGATCTTGACCGCGCGCGAGCCGGGAAGCGAGACAGTGACGAACCAGATACCGGCGAAGATGTGGCCGCCGTACCGCTCGAAATAGGCGATGTCGTGAGCGACGTTGCCCATCGTCATCACCCCGCTCGTCACGTCCAACACCAGCCAGCCATAGCCCGCCGCCTTGGCCCATTCCGGCGCTTCCAGCTTCGCTACCAACAGGAAGATGGACAGATGGAACAGGATACCCGGATAGTTGATCCACCATCGGCCCGGTGCCACCGCAAACGAGATCACCACCGGCACGAAGAACAGCAGCGCGGCCAGCGCGGGCACCCGCGGTGACAAGGAGGCGGCGGGATCGTTCATGAGCTTGTCCCCGATGAGGAGTGATAAGGCGGCGGTTCGAAGGCCATACGCGCAGCCTAGCCGCTCGCCGCCGCGGTCATGGCGGCGTGGTGGGACGCGACGAACTGCTCGAAACTGGTCGGTGGTCGGCCGAGCAGCCAGGTCAGCACGTTAGGGTTGCCGATGAAATCATGGCTGCTGTAGCGCTCGGTCAGCGATCGGCCGACGGCGGCTTCGTGCGGCATGGTGCTGAGGTCATGATCGCCGAACAGGCCCTTGAGATAGGCATCGGGGCCGATCTCCTCCACGGTGATCGGCTTGCCGAACACCTTGGCGATAATCGCACCCATGTCATGCGCGGTGTAGCGCCCCGCCCCGACCAGTTCATAGGTCGCGCCGGCATGACGCTCGCTGTCGCCCAGCACCGCCGCCGCGACGTCGGTCACGTCGCCGATATCGACCAGCGACTGATGCCGGTCGAGCGACCATCCCGCCCGCAATACGCCGGTCTCGAAAATCCGCGTGAAGCGCCGCGGTGCCATGTAGATGGTTGGCTGTAGGATTGTGTATTCCAGCCCCGACGAGACCAGATATTCCTCGATGTCGCGCTTGATCTCGTGCTGCACCAAGTCGGTGAGGATCGCGTGCAGCACCGAGCTGAACACGAAATGCTCGACGCCCTCCGCCTTGGCGGCGTCGATCCAGGCCAACCCGATCTCGCGCTCACGCGGGTTGATGCCTGGGCAGACGTGATAGACCTTGTCGACCCCGCGGATCGCACGCTCGATGATGTCGGGCTGGCTGATATCGCCGACGACGACATCAGCGAGGCCGGCATCGCGCAGCTCCGCCGCCGATCGCTCCGAGCGCACACAGGCGCGCAGTTCATGTCCCTGGGCGAGGAGCTTGGGAACGAGCAGCTTGCCCTGCTGACCGTTGGCGGCGTTGACGAGGATCATGACGGTCTCCGGGGAAAACTGCTGCTCGGTCTGCCATCGGCCTGTTCACATCGCGAGCGAAATCTCGTCGATCGATCGGTCCGCCGCATCACGCTACAGGTAGATCGACCGGGGACCCCGTTCCCCGGTCGATCCCACTCTTTAGAACTTGACCGAAGCGCGGCCGCCAAAGGTACGCGGCGGGCTGGTAAAGGCCGAGAGCACGTTGCCGAACGCCACCGGCGCGGTGAGCAGGCGATGGTTCTCGATGTTGCGCACAAAGCCCTGCAGCGACCAGCGACCGTTCGCCGGACCGAACGAGATCTGGCCGTTGGTGGTCCAGCTTGCCGTCTGGATCTGCTCGGACGCATAATCGAAATAGGTGTAGCGGCTGGTCTTGTACGCCGTGTCCACCCCAAACACGAGCTTGTAGTCGCCCACCGGCACCGTCTGCGATCCACCCAGGTTCAACGACCATTTGGGCGAGTTGTAGGACGGCAGGCCAGCGCAGTTGACGTTGAAGAACGGCACGATGCCGAACAACGGTGCCAGCGTCGATGGGGACACCGCGCAGTTGGTGTACGGGTAACCCAGCGTCGAGTAGGTGAAGCTCTTCGCCTTGGCATCCAGATACTGGACGTCGGCATTGAGCTCGGTCGTCTTGGTCACGAGCACGCGGCCCTCGACCTCGACGCCCTTGATCTCCGAGCGGCCGATATTCTGGGTATAGCTGCCGGGACGGTTCAAGGCGTCGACGGCGGCGTGAGCGATCTGCTCGTTGTTATACTTCCAGTAAAAGCCCTCGATATTGAGCTGGACGCGATTGTCGAAGAAGCGGTTCTTCGAGCCGATCGTGAACGCGGTCAGCGTCTCGGGCTGATAGGTCTCCAGCCCCACAGCGTTGTTAACCCCGCCCGACCGGAAGCCGGTCTCGACGCTGCCATAGAGCAGCGAGGTGGGGGTCAGGTCGAACTCGACCGCGCCGCGATAGGTCACCTTGCCGTTGCTGAGCTGGTTGTTGAAGAAGATGTCGGTCCGCGCGATGGTCGTGTTCGGGGTCGGCCCGGGGATACGGAGCGCGATCGCACCCGTGGGGCTGACCGCGGTCGGGATTGCGAAGGGCAGCGCCTGGTAGGAGGTGATCGTCGGCGGCAGGATCGCCGTCGGGCAGGTGAAGCCCGCGTTGCACGTCTCGGCAATGGTGATGCCGTGCGCGTTGAAATACTTCTGGTCGTGCGTGTAGCGGACACCGCCAACGAGGCGGAGCCGGTCGGTCAGGTGCGCGGTCAGGCGCAGGAACGGCGCGTAGGAGTCGGTCCTGACCTGGGTCGGATCCTGGAAGTTCTCGCTGGTGGCGCTGGCCACCGTGCCCGCCTGCAGCTTGGCATTCTCATGATAGTAGAAGAAGCCCAGCGTATAGTCGAACAGGCTGACCTTGCCGGCAAAGCGGCTCTCGACGCTGTACTGGATGTCCTTCTGGTTGTTGGCGATCGGGAAGCCGCCGCCCGCGTTGCGATTGACCACATGATCGAAGCGCACCGCCGGGATGACGGTGAGGACGCCCTTGCCGGTATCCCATTCGAAGTCGCCGTTCGCGCCGTAAAACGAGCTGTCCTGGTACAGGCTGGGGAACGGATCATATTTACGGCCGGTGACGGCGCTGTTCCGCGACGTCTCGAACGCCTGCGAGGCGGGCGACAGATTGCCGTCCGAGCGCGGGATGTTGAGCGGCGTGACGACGCAGTTCGGCGTCCGGCCGGGAGTCGTCGGCGTCGCCGCCGAGCAGGCATAGGTGTTGAGGTAGGTGACGCCCGCCCCGACGCCGCCGAGATGCGAATAGTCGAACGAAACGCGCGCGGTGATGTCCGGCGTCAGTTTCGCCTTCGCCTGGATGCGCAGGCCTTCCGACTTGTCGTCGGAGGTGCCGTCGAGATCATAGCCGTCGCGGCGGTTAAACACGCCCGAGACGCGGACCGCGCCGTTCTCGCCGAGCGGGAGGTTGATCGCGCCTTCGCCGGCGAACGCGTTGTAGTTGCCATAGGACACCGTGCCATACCCGCCCAGCTCGCCGAGCTTGGGCTGGGTCGGCAGGACGTTGATCGCGCCGGCAGTGGCGTTGCGGCCGTAGAGCGTGCCCTGCGGCCCCTTCAGCACTTCGACCCGGTCGAGATCGAAGAAAGTGGTGGAGGTGGCGGTCAGGCGGCCGATATACACGCCGTCATAGTTGAACGCGACCGCCGGATCGCTGGTGACCGACACCGAGAAGTTGCCGACGCCGCGGATGAACGAGGTCGCCGACGGGCCGACATTGGCGATGGTCAGCGCCGGGACCAGCTGGTTGAGCCGCTCGGGCTGAGTGATGCCAGCGCCGGTGATGCCCGCGCCGCTGACGACGCTGATTGCGATTGCCGCCTTTTGCGAGCTTTCCTGCCGGCGCTGGGCGGTGACGATGATGTCCTGAAGACCGGTCGACCCCTGCGTCTGCGCCGTGGCATCGGCGGTCGCGGAACCGTCCTGGATGCCGGAAGCCTGCTGCGAGGGAACCGCGTTGCCGGCCGCGACGGGGGGCTGCCCGGTGGCGTCCTGCGCTAGGGCGATGCCCGGCACCATCCCCATGGCCAGCACGGTGCCAGCCAGCAACATCTTACGCATCGTGATCCTCTCCCTTTGAAATCAGGGTCTTCCTGCCGAAGACCTCGTTGGGCGAACGCTTCGCCGTTGGAGGGCCGATAGCGGAGCGGTTTCCGATAGCGGAAGATGCCGAATAACGATGCTATATAACAAATTGTAGATCGGAAGAGGTATCACTGCCGGATCGATCGCAGCGTCACTTGGCCCATCGACCGCGATTCAACGGCAAGCGGCTCCGAACCGCGACGGTGCGAGGCTTACATGACGCAGAAATGCCCGTTGGCTGGGTAGCTAGGCGGAAACCCGCGCCGTCCGGCCAGGCAGGATGCGCCAGAGCACGCCGTCATGCTGGACGAACTGATGCTTGAGCGCCGCACCGATGTGCAAAAGGATCAGCGCGCCGAACAGATAGGCGAGGTAGACATGGGTGGTGCCGACATTGTTCTCGATCGCCAGGCGCACCGGCATCGGCTGATCATGGACCACGCCGATGTGCGGCAGCGGGATCAGCTTGTAGAGCAGGGTCGGCAGGTTGAGCGCGCTGGCGGAGACGATCACCCAGCCGGTCAGCGGCATCACCAGCATCAGACCGTAGAAGGTCCAGTGGGTCGTGGTCGCCGCGACCCGCTCCCACGGCTTCATCGTCGCAGGATAGGGCGGCGGCCGATGCGCGAGCCGCCAGCCGAGCCGCAGCACGCTGAGCGCCAGCACGGTGATGCCGATCGATTTATGCAGCTGGAACAGCGTGAACCGGTCGAGCCCGGTGATCCGGTCCATCCGCCAGCCGAGCCAGATGTTGAACACGATCAGCGCGGCGATCACCCAGTGGAACGCGATCGCGCCCAGCGAATAGCGCCGCGTGGTGGCGGAGGCGTCGGGCATGGCTGCGAGCGTTGCCACCTCAGCTATGCTTGGCTGCGACGTCGACCGCCAGCTGGACGTTGAATGGCACGGTGTCGGCGGTGGCGAACTGGCCCTGACCGACGCCGAAGACATGCCGGTCGATAGTTGCCGTTCCCGTCATCCGCGCCTGGTTACCCTGGATCTTGAGGGTGAAGGGCAGTGCCAGCGGACGAGCGACGCCGCGGATCGTTAGCGTGCCGAGCGCCTGGTAGCGGCCGCCGCCCAAGTCCTTGAAGCTCTTGGCGGCATAGCTCGCCTGCGCATATTTACTGATCGAGAACCAGTCCGCCCCGGGCAGCGCCTCGTCGCGATCGCTGCTGCCGGTCTTGGCGGAGGCCATGTTCACCCTGACCAGCACCGACGAGCCGGCGAGGTTCTTGGGGTCAAAGCGGATATCGGCGTGCCAGCGAGCGAAACTGCCGCTGAACGGCGCGCCGCCGACGCTGCTCGAGAAGCGCAGGTGCGAGGCCGCCATGTCCGTCGTCCAGGCCGGCGCTAGCGCCGGCACGGCTGCCACCACGGGCATCATCGCCAGCGGCGCTCCCAGGGCGAGTGCCGACATCAATCCGGCGGCGATCAGCTTCGTCATTCGTCACACTCCAATTGCGCGCCACCCGGAAAGCCGCCGCACGCCCTATACAAACCCGACCCATCGCCCGGCAACCACCACGCCGATCCAGAAGACCAGCGACAGCCCCGCCGCGATCCGCACGCCCCGCGGCGTCGGCACCCGCTCGTTCCATTCGTGCACCTGCCGCCAGGCACCGCGATGGAAGATGAGCATATTGGCACCGGCCAGCGCGAGCAGCACCATCTTGATGCGGAACGGCACATTGGCATAATATTTGGTCGCCGCCGACACGAACATCAAGCTGCCGGTGATCGCCGCGACGATGAACGCGGTCCAGGTCCAGGGAAGCACCTCGTCCGACAGCTGCATCGCGCCCATCGTGCGGGTGGAAATACCCAGCAGGCGAAGGTCGAGCATCGCGATCGACCCGACCACCAGGGTCAGCGCAAGGACGTGGATCGTCTCGATCGTCGGGAAGATCCATTCCGATTCGGTGATCTTCACCGCAAGCGGCGTCGCCTCGATCCAGGTGGCGACCTGGAACAGCATCGTGCCACCGCCGCTCATACATGCCCCCCGGCATAGGCGATCCAGCGGCCGCAGGTCAGCACCGCCACCCACAGCGCCAGCGAGATTAGTGCGCAGACGCGGATGATCGCGCGCTTGCCGGCCGGCAGGTCACGATAGCGGCAATCCTCCAGCAGCAGCGGGATTGGAGCGGTGAACAACGCCGCGCCGATGATCAGCCCCATCTTGGTCCAGAACACCCAGTTGAGCAGCTCGCGCGCCGGCTCGGCCATGATCTGCAACAGCCCCGTCGCGAGCAGCACCGCAAGCGCGCCCCAGATCCAGGGATAGAAGCGCAGGGTTAGCCCCCGCATCGACTGCTCGCGCCCCAGGAAGCCGGCGAGCCTCAGGTCGAGCATCCCGATCGACGACATGACGATCGCGATCGCCAGGATATGAACGCTCTGCAACGTCGGCACCGCCCAGTTATGGTTGGCGATAGCGGTGCTCAGCGACGTCGTCGCCAACCAGTCGCTTGCCGCCTGCAACCTTTCCATCAACCTCTCCCATCTGTGTTGGCGGTCGGCACCACAACCGGGAACGACCGCGACTTACCGTCGCGGCCGTGCCGGCAACAGATCATATTTTCAAGTTACCGATACGTTCCGTTACGTTCAAACGCCTCGGTATTCAGCCTATTCTCCCCGGCCGGTCAGGTGCCGGAGATCAGAAATGAGCGCCCAGCGTCGCACCGAAGGTGCGCGGAGCGCCCGGTGCGAAGGCGAAGCTGGTGGCCACCTGACCAACGGCATAGGTGTATTCCTTGGTCAGGTTCTTGACCCAGAGCTGGATGTCGTAGCGCTTGCTGGGTGCCGTCCAGCCGAGCGAGGCATCGACGATGTGATGGGCGTCGTTCACCACATATTGGGCCGAGGTCGGATAGGACTCGTTATAGTGGTCATTGGCGCTCAGCGTGAACGAGCCCTGGCGGGTGTTGATGTTGTAGACCGCGCCGATTGTCGCCGACACGGGCGCGGCGAACTGCGGCGTCGCGCCGGCGAGGTTGCACAGCGTGTTGACCACCGTTCCTACCGTGACACCGCGGGCATCGACGCGCGGAACGCCCGGCGTGGGGCAAGTGGTGCCGGGGAAGTCGGCGTATTTGGCGTCGAGATACTCGATCGCGCCGTTCAGGGTCAGCCCGCGGACCGGCACGACGCTGAGGTCGATGTCGACGCCGTCGACCTTCTCCCTGGCCGCGTTCAGCAGCAGCGCGTTGCCGGGCGCGGCGGGCGGCGACATCGACCGGACCTGGACGTTCTGGTAGTTGTAATGGAAGTAGGAGGCGTTGAAGCGCAGCCGCCGATCGAAGAACTCGGACTTCACCCCGCCTTCTGTCGCGTACAGCAGCTCGGGCGTCACCGGCGGGTTGTTGAAACCGTTGCCGTTATACGCGCCCGACTTGAAGCCCAGGTTATGCGACGCGAACAGGTGGATGTTGTCGCCGATGTCCTGCGCCAGCACGAAGCGGTAGGTCAGCTTGTGGAACACCAGCCGCGTCGGGATGCCGTTGGGGAACGACGCCGCGATGACGCCATTGGTGAAGAGCGCGAAAGGCTGCCCCGGATAATAGACGATGCCGGGCGTTGTCGCGGTCGCCGGCACGCCGAGCGTCGCGACCGAGTTCGGGTAGCCCGCCAGCGGCGAAAGCTGACCGGTCAGCGTCTTGCGCTCGGCGGTGTAGCGCAGGCCGACCGTCAGGTGCGTCCCCTTGAAGAAGCGGTAAGAACCGTCGCCGAACACCGACCCTGACAGCGTGTTGGGAAAACCGTTGTTGCGCTGCGGTGTCCCCAGGCAGTTGGCCGGAAGCGGACCGTTGCAGGTTGGCAGCGAGTCCAGCCGCAGCTGGGTATGGTCGTCATAATAGAACGCACCTAGCACCCAGTCGAAACGGTTGTCCGGCGATGCCTTGGAGACAAGCTGAAGCTCCTCGCTGAGCGACCGGTTCTTCTCGTAGAAATTGCTGTACGCCGTGGTCTCGCCGGCCAGCGGCTGCCCCGGGCCGGGGCCACCGCCGGCGAAGGCGACGTTGGCGTGGCTGGCCTGGAAGCCGCTCAGGCTCTGCAAGGTGGCGAAGCCCAGGTCCTGCTCGACCTTCAGCGTGCCGATATAGATGTTGGTCGGGGCCGACGGATCGATCCGCAAGGTGCTGCGATACTTGCCCTGATAGGTCGTGCCGTCGTTGGCGATCGTGCCGGGCAACACCTCATAGGCATAGCCGTAGTCGCGGTTGTTGTAGTCGTAGATGAAGCTGGTGGTGATCTTGGTGTTCGACCCCGGCCGCCAGACCAGCTTGGCCTGGACGCCGGTCTCGTTCGACTTCTGGATATCGCTGCCGGTGACGAGGTTGCGGCTCCAGCCGTCGCTCTGCTTCTGGTGGTAGACGGCGACCCCGGCCGCCAGCGTGTCGGTCAGCGGCGTCGCGGCGTAGAGATTGGTCGTCAGCGTATTGTAGTTGCCATAGCCGACCGAGGCATCGACGCGGGTGGTGTCGCCGGGATCGCGGGTGATGACCGAGATCAGGCCGCCGGTCGCGTTGCGGCCATACAGCGTCCCCTGCGGCCCCTTCAGCACCTCGACCCGCTCGATATTGTTGAACGAGTAGATGCCGACTGTTGGGTTGGCGAGGTAGAGGCCGTCGATATAGACCGCGACCTGCGCCTCGTTGAAGCCGGTGCTGGGCGTGCCGATGCCGCGCAGATAGATGTTGTTGCCGCCCGACGGCGTCACCACCAGGCCCGATACCAGGCTCGGCAGCGACAGCACGCCGGTGACGTTGAAGGCCTTGAGCGTGGAGGCGGACACCGCCTGGATGGTGATCGGTACCGCCTGCAGGTCGGCGCTGCGACGGGTCGCGGTGACGACGATGTCCTCGACCGCGGAGGATGTGGCCGCGTCCGGAGCGCCGGTCTGATCGGTCGCGCCCGGGGCGTTCGACGGCGTCACCGGGCTGGCCGGCTGCGCGGTCTGCGCCAAGGCGGGCTCCGCGGCGAACAGCGACGCGGAGAGAAACAGAGCGGTCTTGATGGTCATGCCTAATCCTCACCTGATCTGATTGGCGCAGCGTGACCGGGCGAACGATCGCGCAACGTCTGAACAAGGATTGGCCAAGCCATCGGCTCGCAATCCTCTCCGCGCTTCTGCGAGCGCCGTTGTCCATCTGATCCAAACAAAACAAGGAGGGGAGATGCAGATTTCATGGAACGATGCTGGTTTGTTATACCTGATCTAGGCCATGTATCGTCCGCGGCATATAAGCGATCAACAAACGGTGCAGAACCCGCGCGATAAGAGCGTTGCATCAACGCTGTCAGGATCGCATCTCACTTGCCCGCTCCGCCTTGTCTATGGCAGCAGCAAAGGCGTAGATCAGCGCAGGCGGTTCCGATCAGCCGATGATGCGACGACGCCAGCGAGATGAGAGGAAGACGATCACGATGCGCCCCTTGACCAGCATCTGCCGCCGAGTGGCCTTGGCCGCTGCGTCCGCCTGCCTCGCAATGCCGGCAATGGCCGGCACCCAAGCGCAAACCGCGCCGCAGGGGCAGATCGCGCCGGAGCAGCTCAACTGGCATGGCGATGCCAAGGCACCGGATATCAGCGGCGTCTGGGTGCGGGCCGATACTCCCGCCGCCAGTGGCAGCAAGGAAGGCTGGGCTCCCTGGGCACCGCCGCTGAAGGGAGCTTTCGCCGAGACCTGGAAGAAGCGCGTCGCCGATGCCGCCGCCGGCACCCGCACCGACGATCCGGTGCGCGGATGCCAGCCGCCGGGGATGCCGCGCTTCATCACCGGCTCCAACGGGCCGATGCTGATCATGCAGACCCCGGGCCGGGTGATGCTCTATCGCGACGGCATGCCGGTGCGCCGCGTCTGGCTCACCCCAGCCGCCCTGCCGGCGGCGAAGGATATCGAAAGCTTCTCCAACGGCAACGCGATCGGCAAGTATGAGGGGCAGGACCTCGTGACGCAGATCGTCGGCATCAAGGACCAGCCGATCGACAGCACCGGCGTGCCGCATAGCAACGCCCTGAAGATCGCCGAGCGGTTCCACCGCGTCGGCGCCAATACCATGACGGTGACGGTGACGCTGACCGACCCCGCCGCCCTGACCCGGCCGATGACGTCCACCGTGACATATCACCTGCTCGGCGATCCCAAATGGGAGCCGCATGAGTTCCTGTGCACGCCCAACACCAATTACTCGCCGGACAAATATGTTCATTGAGCGCTGCGCCGGCGGTCGTTCAGCACTCCGCCAGCCAGCCTTGGCCATATTCGATGATCGACCGACTAGAGGAAACATGATGACCAAGAAGATCCGTATCCTTGCCGCGCTGGCGGTGATTGCCGCGCCGCTGCCGGTGCTGGCGCATCATTCGTTCGCGATGTTCGACAAGTCCAAGGAGATCGTGCTTAAGAATGCGGTCGTGAAGGACTGGCAATGGACCAGCCCGCACACCTGGCTGTACCTCGTGGTGCCGAACGGGTCAGGCACCCCCGACAAATATTCGATCGAGGGCGGCAACCCGGGTGCGATGCGGCGTGACGGCTTTGCCAAGGGATCGCTGTCGCCCGGCGACAAGGTCACCGTCTACGCGGCACCGCTGCGCAGCGGTGAGAAGGGCGGCAGCCTGAATGCCGTCGTCCTGCCCAACGGCAAGATGCTGGGCGAGCGGATGAAGCCAGGCGCGTGAGGTCGGCGGCGGTGCTGGACCGCAACAAGGGAACAGGCAGATGATCAAGCGCCTATCGATCGGCATGGCGGCCACGGTGCTCGCCGCTCTTGCCGTTCCCACGCCGCTGGCCGCCCAGGACGCTGATCGCGCCTGGCCGCCTGCCGGCGTCTCCTATTATGGCGACCCCGGCGTGCCCGACATCTCGGGCTTGTGGCTTGGGACGACGATGGGTGTGCCCGGCGGCGCGATCGCCAGCAACACCGGCAAGACCGCCGATGGCCGCCCGCCCTCCTTCCTGGCCCCCTGGCCGCTCCCCTACACCGCCGCCTTCAAGAAGATGTCGGACGAGCGCGCCGCCGCCGCCAAGGCGGGCAAGCAGATCGGCGACACCGGATCGCGATGCCTGCCGTTCGGCATTCCCTTCCTGATGCTGTCCGAAGCCTATCCCAATGAGGTGGTACAGACCCCGGGGCAGGTGTCGGTCTTCTTCTTCACCGCTTTCCCGGTGGTGGTCTGGACCGACGGTCGCGGCCATCCCGCCGACCTGAAGCCGAGCTATAACGGCCATTCGATCGGTCACTGGGTCGGCAACACGCTGTATGTCGACACGGTCGGCCTGCGTGGCGAGACGCCGCTGGAAAGCCATTTCGACCCGCACAGCGACCAGTTCCATTTCCGCTGGACCATGCAGCGCGTCGCCGATGGCGTGATGCACGTCCACATCACACTGTTCGACGAGGGCGCGTTCACCGAGCCGGTCGAGAGCACCAACATCTGGCATCGCAAGACCGACTATAAATGGGCGATGCTCGACGACCAGTCATGCTTCGAGAACGCGGCCGGTATCAGCGCCAACGCCAAGCCCCCCGAAGAAGGCTTCATGAAGTTCTGACGATCGCATAAGGGGGTGCGCTGAACGGCTTTGGGGGGAGAGCCTGGAATGACGAGCGCGACAGCGGCAGCAGGCACCGCGCCCGGCCTGGCCTGGGACAGTCGCTATGAGTGGCGCGCGGTGCTGCTGCTCACCCTTGGCTTCGGGCTGGTCGGGCTTGATCGCTGGGTGATCGCCGACCTGGCCGGGCTGCGCTCGTCGACGATGGTCAGCGACCTCGCGCTGCGACCGCAGGACGTCGGCAACCTCGTCGCCTCGCTCGGCATCGCCTGGGGCGTGTCGTCGCTGTTCATGGGTAATCTGTCCGACGTGTTCGGGCGCCGGCGGGTGATCGTGCCGTCGCTGGTGCTGTTCTCGATCCTGTCCGGGTTTTCGGGACTGGCCGGCACGTTCCTGGCGATGCTGCTGTGCCGGATCACCATGGGGCTGTTCGAGGGCGCGTTCTGCCCATCGAGCTTCGCCGCCGTCGCGGAGGCGTCGCTGCCGCGGCGGCGCGGCAACAATCTTGGGTTTCAGCAGAGCGCCTTCGCGCTGTTCGGCCTGGGCTTCGGCCCGACGATCGCGGCGTTGCTGCTCGGCTCGATGAGCTGGCGCTGGGTGTTCGCGATCGTCGGCATCCCCGGCCTGATCGTCGCCGCGCTTGCCGCACGCATCATCCGCGAGCCGGCGTCCATCCTCGCCCGCCGCCAGAGCCAGGCCACGGGCCGGGCGGTCGCCAAGCCGCCGCGGCTGTCGCTCGCCGCGCTTACCAGCCATCGCAATCTGCCGCTCAGCATGGCGGGGCAGCTGTGCGCGATGTGCGGCATCTTCGTGCTGTCCGCCTTCACTCCCGCCTATCTCAGCGGTTATCTGCACCTCAGCGATGCGGCGACGGCCGGTGTGACCTCCGCGATCGGCTTTGGCGGCTTTCTCGGCCAATGGGGCCTTCCCGCCGCGTCCGACCGGTTCGGCCGGCGCGCGGTGGCGATCACCGGCTTCGTCGTCAGCAGCGGCTTCCTGTTGCTGTTCACTCGCCTCGACGCGGCGAGCGGGGTGACGACGCTGTTCGCGACGCTGTTCCTGGCCTCGGGCTTCTCGTTTGGGCTGCTCAGCCTGATCAGCGGGCCGATCGCGTCGGAGGCGGCACCGCTCGGCATGGTCGGCGGCGTGATCGGCGTGGTCGCGGCGGTGGCGGAGATCTTCGGCGGCGGCGTCGCGCCCTCACTGGGAGGCTATATCGCCCAGCATTACGGCATCCAGCACGTCCTCTGGCTGGCGCTGGCTGGTCTGGTAGCGGGGATCGTCGTCAGTCTGTTCTTCATCGAGACAGCGCCGCGGCTGGCCCGGATCGGCGAGGGTGAACGCTCGGCGCTCGACGCCACCGTCTCTTGACGCGTCGGGCATGGTGGACGATCTAACAACGTAACGGGTCAGGCCGGTCGGGCATCTCGCAAGCCCATAGCCTTGATGATCCGATGCGATGATCGCTCCCGGACACGGGGGTGTCTTGAGAGGAAAAGATGATGGCAACTGCCCTCGATACCGCCCCGACCACCACCAGCGACGCCATCGTTTCGCCGGATCGGCTGGCGCACGTCGTCCTGCGCACCTCGCGGTTTAAGGAGATGGTGGCGTGGTACAAGCTGGTGTTCAACGCGACCCCTGCGTTCGAGTCGGAGCATATCGCCTTCCTCGCCTATGACGACGAGCATCACCGCATCGCGCTGATCAACATCCCCAATCTCGCGTCGCCGCCCAAGGGCGTCGTAGGCGTCCATCACTTCGCCTTCACCTACAATTCGATGAGCGACCTGCTCGGCAACTACGTCAAGCTGCGCGACAAGGGTGTCGTGCCGGTGTGGGGAGTCAATCACGGCCCGACCACATCGTTCTACTATGCCGATCCGGAGGGCAATAACGTCGAGCTGCAGGTCGACAATTGCGACACGGTCGAGGAGGCGGGCGAGTTCTTCTTCACCGAGAACTTCCGGCAGAACGCGATCGGCGTCGACGTCGATCCCGAGGACCTGTACCAGCGCATGATGGGCGGCGAGGACGAGGCGTCGCTCAAGGCCTATCACCCGATCGGCTATCGTTCGGTCGAGGATTCGCCGCTCGAAGGCGCCGCCTGAAGCCGCATCGCCGGTAGCATGACAGGACCAGCATGACCCAGCCCAGCCTGACGCTCCACCATTTCCCCGGTGCCTGCTCGCGCGTGACCGTGTGTGCGCTGGAGATGGCGTCGCTCGACTATGACCTCGCCTTGGTCGACATCACCAAGGGCGCGCAGAACGCCGACGCGTATCTGGCAATCTCTCCGCTCGGCAAGGTGCCGCTGCTGGTTGCCGACGGTGCGCCGCTGGCGGAGAACATCGCCATCCTCAGCTATATCGCGGCGTTACGGCCCGACAGCGGCATCTTCCCGCGCGATCCGTCGCCGCGACTGCTCGCCGACACGATGAGCGGGCTGTCCTTCTGCGCGGGCACGGTCCACGTCCAGATCCGCGGCCTTGCCAATCCGCAGCGGCTCACAAACGGCGACGTCGAGGGCGTGCGCGAGAAGTCGAAGGAGTTGGCCAAGAAGTCGTTCGGCTATGCCGAGCGCCGACTGGCCGAGCGTGGCTGGTGGGCGGGCGAGCCGACCATCGCCGACGTCTATGTCGACTGGACCTTCTCGGTCGCCAGCAGGAACGGATTCGACGCTGATATATACCCGACGTTGGCGTCGTTCCCCAAGCGGTTGACCGACGCCCTGCCCGCCTATGCGCGGATGCTGGAGGAGGAAGACCGCTCGCGCGCGGCGCTCGGCCTCTAGGCGTCCTGCCGGAGCGACTCACCGGCTGCAGTCTCGTGCTGACGCCCGGTGACGACGTCGAGCAAGCCGTCCTCCCACCGATCGCCGCGCCACGCGACGAACTGGTCGGGCCGGACCAGCGTCAGCCGTGCCGGATACAGCGCGCCTGCCTCCTCCTCGGTCAGGTGGACCACGCTTAGCGGCACGTTGCCAGCCTGCGCGGTCGCCCGCTCGACGTCTGCCGGCTCCGCCTCGGGCCGACAAAGCAGCGCGAATTTGTTCGCGAACGCGTCGTACAGCGAGCTGCCGTCGGCACGCCAGCGATGCGGGGCAAGGCAACCGGGGCGGCTGGTCGGGATATAGACGCGGCTGTCGGATGGCGACGTCGGCGCTGCCTCACTGACGATCACCGGTGAGCTGCCATAGCACCCTCCCAGCACCGTCCCGAGCGTGTGGAACTCGCGCTGCTTGGCACCGACGATACGCTCGCCCACCTCGGCGCGCAGCCGCTCCCCCGCCTCGCCCGGCTCCTCGATGCCGTCACGCCACAGGTCGTTGGACAGAACCGCATGGTTGGCCGTCGCTTCCGCCATCACCGCCTCATGGATCGGCCGCCGCTCGACCTCATAGCTGTCGAGCAGTGCCGGGCCGCCCCAGCCGCACACCGTCGCCGCCAGTTTCCAGCCGAGATCGACGCCATCGGCCAGCCCCATGTTCATGCCATAGCCGCCGAACGGCGGGTGCAGGTGGCAGGCATCGCCCGCCAGGAAGATGCGGCGGTCGCGATAGCGGTCGGCTATCAGGCTGCTGGCGACCCATTCATCGCTGCTGAGCACCTCATAGGGCAGATCGAACCCGGTCGCCTGGCGGATCATCGTCGCCGCCAGATCCTTGGTGATCGTCACGCCCTCGGGCAGCCGGGTTGGCATGAAGAACCAGATATCGTCCTTGTCCATCGGACCGACGAGGCCCGGCATGGCGGGGTTGAGCTGCCAATACATCGACGCCGGGCCATGGCCATGCGCCTCAGCCAATCCGGGCGCGCGGAAGACGATGTTGTAGTTGCGCGACAAACCGTATGTGCCCGACATACCCGCGCCGATCGCCTCGCGCACGCCGCTGCGCGCGCCATCAGCACCGACCAGATAGCGCGCCGTCAGCGTCTCGGCCTCGCCGGTGTCGACGCGCTTCAGGGTCACCGTCACGCCATCGGCGTCCTGGGTCGCGCCGGCGAACTCCGTGCTGAACTGCAGCCGCACCGACGGCAGCGTCTCGGCATGTTCACGCAACACCTGTTCCAGCTTGTATTGCGGGATCCACTGACCATGCTCGGGATAGCGCTCGTCGCGCGCCGGAGCGCAGTTCGACGCATTTTCGATCCTCGCCACCAGCGGCCCGGCCAGCTTGGTGACGAATGCCACATCGGTCGGGTAATCGACGCCGAACGGCGATGCAGCCGCCAGGTCGCCGGCAATCCCCCAGCGGCGCAGATGCGTGCGGGTACGTACGTTGGTAGTCTTTGCGCGCGGGGCGTAGCCGACCCGGTCGTTGCGTTCGACCACTAGGCAGTCGACGCCGCGCATACCCAGCTCATTGGCCAGAGCGAGCCCGCTCGGCCCGGCACCGATGATCACGACGGACGTCTCGTGGGTGGTCATCGCCCGCTCCTGATAATGGTACAACGGTTTGCCCGTCCGGTGTCGTGATGAAACATGATGTCGCGCAATTGGCGGTCGCTGCGCAAGATGCACGATGTTAAATGCGGCGGAGTGACACGGATACGTTATCGATGCCTGCTCTACCGCCCGCTACGCTATCGCTACGGACCGCGTTCCGCGTCTCGGCGATGTACGTAATTGAGCGCCGCCCGTCGCATAAGGTCGCAGAAGATCTCGGCGAGCGGTGTCAGCGGCATGTCGCGGCGGCGAACGATGCAGATCGGCACGCCGGCGATCGGCTCGTCGAGCGGCAACGGCGCGACGAGGTTCGACAGCAATGGGAAGTCAAGCCACTGCTCGGGCAGGATGGTCAGCAGGTCGGAGTTCATGATGACCAGCAGCATCACCATCGCCGAGCGTGCGTGAAGCGCCACTCGCGGCGGATCATAGCCCTGTTCCTCGAACAACAGATCGACATCGACATCGGCATTGTTGCCGGACAGGACCGGCCGCACCCATTCGGCGTCGACCAGATCGCTCAGCTTGCGCGCATTGGCGAGCGGATGGTCCTTGCGCGCGAGGATGAGCCGGCGATTGTCGAACAGCTTCTCCACCGTGAACTGCTGCGAGACCTGGACGATGTCGATCGGCCCGACATAGAAATCGACCGCTCCGGCCAGGATATCGGCCTCGATTGGCCGGAAGAAGCTTTCGGAAATCTTCAGCAGCGCGTCGGGACAGCGTTTGCGGAACGCCTTGACCGCCGACGGCATCAGGCTGAGGCTCGACGCGGTCGACAGCGATACCGCGACCTCGCCGACGTTACGCCCCTTGAGCTGGTCCACCTCCTCGCGCGCACGGCGCAGCTCGGAGTGGACCGCGCTGGCCCGCCGCACGAACGCCGCGCCGATCTCCGTCAAGCGCACCCCGCGGGCATGTCGCTCGAACAGCGTCGCACCCAGTTCCTGCTCGACCTCGCGGATGCTGCGCGTGATCGCGGGCTGGGCGACGCCGATCTGGCGGCCGGCGGCGCGAAGGCTGCCATGTTCGGCCACGGCAATCACGTCGCGCAGGTGGCTGAGTTTCACGGTCGGTGTTCATCCTTTCGATGACATGGTCGTTAGAGGTGTAGGGCACGCGCCGATGACGAACAACCCGAACGATCTTGAGGTGATAGCCGCCAACATCGCCTCCCGTGCGGTATCGGAGAGCAGAAATTGTTATCTCCGGTTTGACCTGGCTCCTGCCTATGTCAAAGCGGTCGCGACGCCACCGAACGGCAATGGCGCGCAGGAGAGACCGAAGCGATGATCGCAGCACCGTCCTCTCGCATCCTTGGCAGGTTCCGTCTGGCAGGAGCGTCATCGCTGTGCGCCTGATCGCGACGGAGGAAGGGTTCGCCCCCGTCGAGTATATCGACGAGTATCTCAAGCTGTCCGAGCACCTCGATACCGGCGTGTCGCGCTACCTGGCGATGTATTACCGGCAGGCGTCGGTGGTGCGGCAGTTCACTGACCTCGACTCCCGCCTGCCCGAGATGGACGAGTACGGCGTCGACGTTCACCTCCTCGGCATTGCCGCACCGGGGGTGCAGGCGTTCGACGCGGCGCTCGGCACCGACCTGGCCCAGATCGCCAACGAGACGCTGGTCAAGGCGATCGCGCGCCACCCTACCCGCTTCGCCGGCCTGGCTGCGGTCGCGCCGCAGGACCCCGCCGCCGCCGCGCGCGAAGTGACGCGTGGCATCCGCGAGCTGGGAATGAATGGCGTCATCATCAACTCGCACACGCATGGCGAGTATCTCGACGATCCCAAGTTCTGGCCGATCCTCGAAGCGGCGGTGGCGTGCGACGCGCCGATCTACATCCATCCCACCTTTCCGTCGGAAGCGATGAGCAAGCCCTATGCCGATTACGGCATGATGGGTGCCTTGTGGGGGTTTGGTGCCGATGCCTCGGTGCACGTCGTCCGCATGATCATGGGCGGCGTGTTCGACGCCTTTCCGGACCTCAAGATTGTGCTCGGCCATCTCGGCGAGGGGCTGGCCTTCTGGCTTGACCGGCTCGACAACCGCTATGGCAACATCGTCCGGCGCGGCGGGCTGGAGCCGTTGGGGATGAAGCGGCTGGAACGGCGGCCGAGCGAATACTTCCGCAGCAATTTCTACATGACGACCAGCGGCATGAACACCGACCCGCCCTTGAAGTTCTGCCTCGACATGTTCGGGCCCGAGCGGATCATGTTCGCGATCGACTATCCCTACGAACAGACGTCGGACGCTGTGCCGTTCATCAAGGCCGCATCGCTCGACGACGCCGCGCGGCGCAAGATCATGTATGAGAATGCCGAGGCGCTGTTCCGGATTTCGCCGGCCGCGGTATAGGCCGCCAGGATCGATGAACCACAAAAGGACGATGCAGTGAAACTGGTCAGATATCGGCAGGACGACGCAGTACATGTCGGCGCGGTCAAGGACGACGGCATCGTCTCGCTCGACGGCATCGGCTTTGCGACGATGGCGGCGGTGATCGAGGGCGGCAAGCCGGCGCTGGACCGCATCGCCGAACATCTGTCCACCGCCACCGCCGAGGTCGCGCTGGCGGACGCCGAGCTGCTCGCGCCGATCGAGCGGCCGGGCAAGTATCTGGCGATCGGCATGAACTATGCCAAGCATCTGGAGGAGGCCGACAAGCTGGGCGTCGCGCGCGCCAAGCACCAGGTCTGGTTCAACAAGCAGACGACCTGCATCAGCGGCCCCTATGACGATATCGAACCCGGCGTCACCGAGAAGCTGGACTATGAGGTCGAGCTGGCGGCGGTGATCGGCATGGCGGCCAAGCGGGTGAGCGAGGCGGACGCCAAAGATCATGTGTTCGGCTACACCGTCGCCAACGACGTGTCGGCACGCGACTGGCAGTTCCACACGCCGACCTTCACCATGGGCAAGTCGTTCGACACGCACGGCCCGATCGGCCCGTGGATCGTCACCGCCGACGAGGTGCCCGATCCGCACGCGCTGGACCTGCGCTGCTTCGTCAATGGCGAGAAGCGGCAGGAGAGCAATACCAACCAGCTGATCAACAATCTCTGGGCGCAGATCGCCTATCTCTCGACCGCTTTCACGCTGGAGCCGGGCGACCTGATCGCCACCGGTACGCCGGAGGGGGTCGGGATCGGCATGGAGCCGCAGGTGTTCCTACAGCCGGGCGATGTGGTACGCTGCGAAATTGATGGGATCGGCGCGATCGAGAATCGCGTCGCGGCGCGATAGGAGAGACTGACATGGCTGTTCTGGGTCCGCTATCGTTCACGCTGGAGGTGCCCGACCTGGACGTCGGCGTGAAGTTCTACGCCGACGCCGGGCTGGTGGCGGACATCGAGGGCAACGAGGCGCGGCTGCGCTGCCCTGGGCAGGATCGCGACTCGATCGTGCTGCTCGGCGGCTTCCCGCGCAAGCGGCTGCACCATATCTCGCTGCGCGCCGACCGGCTCGACGAGATGGCGAAGAACGTCGGCGAGCATGGCGGCAAGGTGGTCGCCGCGCCACAGGGGTTCGAGGATAACGGCCTGTGGGTCGAGGACCCGCACGGGATGCTCATCCGCCTGTCCGAGCGCGCCGCCGACCCCGAGCTGTCGGCAGCCGAGCCGTTCCAGGTCAACGCCCCCGGGCTGACGGTGCGCAAGCGCCGCTCGGCGATGCTGCCCGGCGCGTCCTACACTCCGGTCAAGCCGCTGCGGCTCGGCCACATCCTGGTGTTCAGCCCCGACGTGCCGGCGAGCGTCGCCTTCATGTCGGACGCGCTCGGCATGGGGCTCGCCGATCGCGCGCAGGACATCATCGCCTTCTGCTGCGCCCGCAAGGACAGCGACCACCATGTCGTCGCCTTTGCCAAGTCGCCGGGCGTCGGGTTCCACCATGCCAGCTTCATGGTCAACGATCCCGACGAGGTCGGCCGCGGCGGTCGCGCCCTGCTCGCCAAGGCGAAGCTGGGCGACTGGGGGTTCGGCCGGCACACGATCGGCTCGAATTTCTTCCATTACATTCAGGACCCGTGGGGATCATGGTTCGAATATTATTCGGACATGGACCATATCGACGACTATTCGCTGTGGACGCCGACCAACTACGAAATGGACGACAGCCTGGCGAACTGGGGGCCCGACGTGCCCCATGATTTCGTCCACAATTATGAGGTCGACTCCGCCGGCTTCGCGCCGGCACCGGTGCGCGAAGCCGCGGCGGCCTGATGCGCGGGCGGCGGCTACATCTGGTTGAGCGTCGCCTCGTCGGGATGGCCGCCATGCTTGGCGACGCTGTCGGCTTCCTTCTTCAGGTCCTTGCCCCAGTCCCGGGTCTGCTGCGCCTCGTTGCGCAGCGCATCGGCCTTGTTGTCGAGCACGTCGGCACGGTTGTCGATCGCATCGGCGGCATTGTCGTGCGCCGCCGCGATGTTCGAGCCGACCTCGCTGTTCGACCGGTTACATCCCGCCGTCGCGATCATCGCCAGGGCCGCCGCCGCGACCATCGTCTTTCGAGTGTTCATGCGTCACCTCTCCGTTGCGATAGCGGTCGAAAGCACGAACACCGTCCCGGGTTCCTCGACATCCGCGTGAGGCCGTGGAGCAGACGCATGGTCCAGGCGATCGCCGGCAGCGTCGTCCTGATGGCGGCGACGGCGGCGTGGTCGGCCGGGCCGGAGGACAATCTCGACGACTGGCTCAAGGCGCGGCACGACCGCTTCGCCGAGCTGAGTGTCCAGCACCGCGACCAGCCGGCCCAGATCGCCGCGCTGAAGGCAAAGACGGCGACGATGATCGCCGATGCCGGCCAGCCAGCGAAAGACGACGCTGCACCGGTGATCTGGCGCGCGACCGACAAGCCCGTGGTGATCCTCGACGATCCGGTCGCACCGCGCATGGTCGTGGTGCCGGCGGGTGAGTTCACGATTGGAGCGGCGGCATCAAGGCGTCGCGTGAGGATCGGCACCCCGTTCGCGGTCAGCATGTTCCCGATCGTTTATGGCGAGTTCGCGCAGTTCGCCGCCGCCACCGGCTATCGGGCGCGCAAACCCTGCGTGACCTTCGAGGATGGCCGCTTCGCCCCCCGGCCGGGTCGCGACTGGAGCCATCCCGGCTTTGTCGAGACACCGCGGATGCCGGCGACCTGCGTCAGCCTCGATGACGCGACCGCCTATGCCGCATGGCTGACGCGCAAGACCGGCCATGGCTACCGACTGCTGTCCGAGGCGGAATATGAATACGTGAACCGCGCCGGCACGACCACCACCTATTGGTGGGGCGACGACCTCGCCGCGGCCTGCGCCTATGCCAATGGCTTCGATCAGGACGCCAGGGCGTTTGCCGGGGCACCAGCGCCGATCGCCTGCCACGACAAGGCCGCGGCGACCGCCGGCGTGGGCAGCTTCAAGGCCAACGGCTTCGGGCTGTTCGATACGGCCGGCAACGTCGCCTCATGGACCGCCGATTGCTGGAACCCCAGCGTTGCGGGCGTACCTGCCGACGGAGCGGCGCGCAGCGGCGGTGACTGTCGCCGCCACGTTGTTCGGGGCGGCTCCTGGGCGGATACCGGCCTCGCCTCCGCCGATCGCGTCGCCGTTCCGATCGGCCAGACCACCGTCCGTCAGGGCTTCCGCTTAGTTCGCATCCTGTAATTCTGTATCGTCATCGCTTTCTTCGGGAGATCATCATGCGCAAGATTCTTCTCACCCTGTCGCTCGTCGCCGCCGCCGCCGTTCCGGCGCTCGCGCAGACGATCCCGGGCTCGGTCAACGTCAGCGCGGTGGTGCCCGGCACCTACACCGCCGACGGCCGCCACACCCAGGTCGCGTGGACGGTCAACCATCTCGGCTTCAGCCTGTATCACGGCCTGTTCGGCAATGCGTCGGGCTCGCTGACGATCGACCCTGCTCAGCCGAACGCGGCCAAGGTGACGGTCAGCTTCCCGATCGCCGACGTCGTCACCACCGTGGACGCGCTCAACAAGCACATCGCCGCGCCCGACATGTTCGATGCGGCCAAGTATCCGACCGGCAGCTTCACGTCGATCAAGGTGACGGTGAACGGCACCCACGCCACCATCGACGGCAATCTGACGCTGAAGGGTGTCACCAAGCCGGTGTCGCTGGCGGCGACCTTCACCGGCGTCGGCACCAACCCGCTCAACAAGGCGGCGACGGGCGGCTTCCAGGCCAAGGGCAGCATCAAGCGCAGCGACTTCGGCATCTCCTATCTGCTGCCGGCACTGGGCGATCAGGTTGACCTCGACATTACCGCCGCGTTTGAGAAGAAGCCGGCCGCCTGACCCGCGTTCGGCTTAGGTCGACCATTTGATCGGTGCCGATCGCACGTTACAGTTGATCTGTAACGGTACGGCTACCGTAGAATGGTTGATCTCGCCGGCGTCGGAGCCACATCGCATCCTCGCTGCCTTCATCTGATTGGTGTGCGGCTCTGGGTCGAGGATGACGATGCCGTGGTGGCGCTCGAGATGGCTGATCGTCCTGTTGCTGGTTGTGACCGTATCGGTCGTGGCGCTGGTCCGGACCGCCGATGCGCGCGAGGCGCGTAACGCGCTGATGCGCGCCGACCCGGAGGCGATCCTCGCCACCCCCAGCTTGGCGCACACCGCGCTGGCGCTCGGCCGTGACGGCTTTGTGCGGCATTGCGCGTCCTGTCACGGCACCGGTGGCCCCGACCAGGCGCGCGGCGTGCCCGACCTCACCGATGGCGATTACCTCTACGGCACCGGCCAAGTCGCAGAGATCGAGCAGATCGTGCTGCACGGTATCCGCTCGGGCGATCCGCGCGGCTGGCAGCTGGCGGCGATGCCCGCCTATGCGCGACCCAAGCCCTATGCCGCCGAACCCATCCCGCCGATGACGCCGACGCAGATTCGCGACGTCATCCAGTTCCTCCGGTTCAAGCACGGCACCGCGACCGATCAGGCGGCAGCGGCACGCGGCGGCAAGCTCTATGCGGGGAGCGGCGGCTGCTACGACTGCCACGGCAACGACGCCGGCGGCGACGAGGCGGTCGGCGCGCCCAACCTGCTCGACGATGTCTGGCTGTACGGCAACACGCCGGCAACGTTGGAGCGCACCATCCGCGAGGGCCGCGCCGGCATCAGCCCCGCCTTTGCCACGACGCTCTCCCCGGTCGAGGCGCGCGCCATCGCGGTCTACGTCGCCGCCCTACCCCGGCATCAACAGGACCAGCGATGACCGACGACACCCGGCCCGCTGCCGACACCTGGTCGCTGGCGCGGCCCAGCGCTCGCCGCTCGCTGATCCTCTGTGCCATCGGTGCCTTGCTGGGCCTCGCGATCGCCGGGCTGGGCCTGTTCACCGCCAAGGGCACGCGGACCTCCAGCGTTCCGGCCGAGGACGTCGCGGTCGTCAACCAGGTGCCGATCCTGATGAGCGACTACATTGCGCAGCTGCGCGCGCTCTACGACGTGTCGCTCGGCCAGGCGACGCCGGCGCAGAAGCGCAAGGCGCTCGACGACATGATCAGCGAGGAGTTGCACGTTCAGCGCGGCGTCGAGCTTGGGCTGCAGTCCGACACGATCGAGGTGCGGCAGTCGCTGGTCGGCGCGGTCGAGGCGCAGACCGCCGCCGACGCGGTGATGGCGCAACCGACCGAGGCAGACCTGCGCGCCTATTACGACAAGAACCGCGAGACCTTCCAGAGCGAGGGCGTCATGCACGTCGCCGACCATGTCCTGCCGCCCGGCTCCAGCCAGCAGGCGATCGCGGCGGCGCTCGCCGGACTGCGCGCCGCCGGTCCCGACAGCGCCGCCGCCGACCGTATCGCGCCACGCTCGGCCAAGGCGGGCGACGAGGACGAGTTCTACTTCGCCGCGCGCATCCATCTCGGCAACCGGCTGTTCAGCGTCGCCAGGCACCTGAAGGCTGGGGAAATATCGCCGCCCATCGCGCTATCCGACGGCGTCCACCTGTTAGTGATGCAGCAGAACGTCGAGCCGGTCGTCGCGCCGTTCGCCACGATCCGCGACAAAGTGCTCACCAGCTATGTCGACTCCCAGAGCAAGCTGCTGACCGCCGCCAACGACAATTTCCTGCGCAAGCGCGCCGATATACAGATCGCCACGGGTTATCAGTGAAGCTGCTCGGCCGGCTCGTCTGCGCGATTGTCGCGATACTGTGCGCGCTGCCGGCCGCCGCGCATACCCGCAGCGAGTCGCACAGCGCCTGGACGATCGACGGCACCGTCGTCCACCTCAACTTCAGCGTCGCGGACCTGGAGGTCAAGCGGATCACCCCCAACGGTAATCGGCCGAGCGATGCCGCATTGATCGCCTATCTCGCCCCCAGGCTCGGCGTCACGGCGGCGGACCAGTCGTGCAAGCTGGCGGCACCGCCGCGCATCCTGGCGGCGGCGGCCGGGTTCCGCCGCGCCGAGTTTCAATATGCCTGCCCGTCCGCGGAGGGGCTGCACCTGATCGACAAGGCGTTCTTCGAGCTGGTCTCGACCCATGTCAATTTCGCGCAGATCCAGCGGCCGAACGGCGACTTTGCCGAACAGCTCATCACCGCCGACCAGCAGGGGCTCGACCTCGCCAGCGCCGAGGGCGGCGGGTTGCAGAGCGCCGGCTTCCTGCGCTTCATCGAGATGGGGGTGCTACACATCTTCACCGGCGTCGACCACCAGTCGTTCCTGCTCGGGCTGGTGCTGATCTCGCGGCGGCTGCGCGACCTGGTGTTCGTCGTCACCGGCTTCACCCTCGGCCACAGCCTGACGCTGGCGCTGGCGGTGACCGGCATCATCCGCCCCCATGCCGAGTTCATCGACGCGCTGGTGGCGCTCACCATCATGCTGATCGGAGCGGAGAACGTCTCGGTCGCCTCGGGCCGGCCCGGAACGATCGCGCTGTGGACGGGCGGCAGCCTGATGGTGATGGCGGGGCTGCGCCTCGCCGGCATCGGCCTGTTGCCGCCGTTGCTGCTGATCGGCTCGGCGATCTTTGCGGCGAACTACATCATGGTGTCGGGGCATCTGCGCGACGCCGGGCGGGTGCGGCTGGTGGTGACGCTGGTATTCGGGCTGATCCACGGCTTCGGCTTCGCCGCCGACCTCCTCGAAAGCAAGTTGCCGCCGGAGAAGCTGGCGGAAATTCTGGTCGGCTTCAATGTCGGGGTCGAGATCGGTCAACTCACCATCGTTCTGGCGTTGACCGGCCTCGTCATCCTGCTGCGCCGCGTGAAGCTCACATTGCCTCGCCCGATCGTGGTCGATGTATGCGCCGCCGGGCTGGTCACGGTCGGCACCTACTGGTTCATGTCGCGCAGCTTCGCCTGACGGTCACCCGCCGAGGGCCTGCGCGGGCGGTTCATGGAACTCGTCGGGGAAGCGCTGCGCCGGCTTCCCCGACCAGTCGACCGCCCGGCGGGGTGCCAGCGTGACCAGTTGCGCGCTCAAGCCGACGTTGCGCAGGCTGTCGACCGACAGCAGCGCCTCGAACGCTGTGCCAGGCGTGATCGAGCGGGTCGCCGCCGCCAGTCCGTCGGGCCGGGTCGCGTAATCCGCCGCCTGCATCAACGCGGCGTCGCGCGTTCCGGCGATCACGGTGATCCAGTTGCCGGTCAGCCCCGGGAAACACGAGATCAGCGCATATTCGCGGCTCGGCGTCTGGTCGTTGCGGTCGAGATGGGTGCCGGCCATGTAGCTGCGCCCGGTCCGACGGTCGACGATCTCGTCATAGGAGCCACCGATCGCGAAGCGGGAGCCGCTGAACACCGGATCGCGCAGGGTGCCCAGGCCGCTCAGATAGCCGAGATAGACGATGTTGACGAGCTTCAGCTGCTCGGGCGACAGCCGCGAGACCGGCACGACCAGATTGCCGATCGGTGCATAGCCATCGCTGCGCACCACCGGCGTCACGACGCGCAGGGCGTTGCCGACGCCGACCGGCAGATAGTCGAGGCCGAGATCGACATCGACCCCCGAGCGTTCCGGATGCGCAGCGATCAGCCCGTCAAGGTCCTGGGGAGAGTTGATGTCGAAGCGCCGGACGAGCTGATGGATATCGCCGTTGGCGTCGCGCTCGCCGAAGATGTAATAGTCGCCAACGATCAGCGAGACCCGGCTGCCATTGGCGATCGCGGGTGCCCACGCCGCGCTCGCCCGCACCGTGCGCAGCCCCGCATCCGGGCGCCGCGCCAGCCACCAGCTGCCGCTGCCGACGAGGACGAGCAGCAGCAGGACACCGACCGCCGCGAGCGCGTAGCCCCGGCGGCTGGCGACCGGCGATGACGACGGCGCAACCGGATCGGCCGCCGCCGTCATCGGCTCCAGCATCAGCCGGTAGCCACCCTTGGGCATGACCAGCCGCTCGGCCTCGCCCGCGCCGACACCGGCGTAATATTCGTCGAGCTTGCGGCGCAGGCGATGGATGTGGACGCGCACCGAGGAGTCCTGGTCGGCGCTGCCGGCGCTGCGGCCGAACACCTGGTCGGCGATCTCCAGCTCCTTGGGGGTGCGCCCCTCGATCGAGCAGTCGAGCAGGAACTGCAGCAGCCGGTCGAGCCCCTGCGAGCGGCCGAGCGCCTCACCGGCGCGCAACGCCGCGACCTGCGCGCGCAGTCGGTCGCCGGTATCGTCCTCGCTCATCGCCGCCCTATAGCGCATTGCGCCGCCATGCGAAGCGCGCCGATGTGAACCGCTAGAACGGGTATTGCGACGCGCCGCCGGTCATCGTCACCAGCCGCACTTCGGTGAAGTCCTCGACCGCATAATGGCCCGACCGGCCCCAGCCCGAATCCTTGGTGCCGCCGACCGGCAGCGCCGCTTCGCTGGCCATGGTCGGTGCGTTGATGTGGACGATGCCGGCGTCGAGCCGCTGCGCCATCGCGAAGGCGCGCGCCTGATCGCGGGTCATGATCGAGGCGCTGAGGCCATAGGGCGTGTCCTGCGCATCGGCGAGCGCCTGTTCGGCATCGTCGAATGCTTCGACGACCAGCAGCGGCCCGAACGTCTCGTCGCAGCCGGTGGTACAGATCGCGTCCCTGGGCACGTTGGCCAGCACCGTCGGCGCGTACACCAGCCCCTCGGACGTGCCGCCGGTCACCAAGGTCGCGCCGCGGTCGAGCGCGTCCTTGATCCGCGCCGCGGTCTGGTCGAGCGCGCGCTGGTTAATCAGCGGGCCGATGATGACGCTGGGGTCGGCCGGATTACCCTGCTTGAGCGCGCCCACGCGCGCGCCGAGCTGCGCCACGAAGTCGTCGTGGATGGCGCGATCGACATAGATCTTGCGCGTGTTCATGCACACCTGCCCCTGGTGCAGGAACGCGCCGAAGGTCGCGGCCCGCACGCTGTGCTCGATGTCTGCATCCGCCAGCACGATCATCGGATTGAAGCCGCCCAGCTCCAGCACCATCCGCTTCAGCGCGCGGCCGGCGCGCTCGCCGAGCATCCGGGCGGTCTTGTCCGAGCCGGTGAAGTTGATGCAGCGCACCGCCTTGCTTTCGAAGAACACGTCGGCGATGTCGGCCGCGGCGCCCGGCGCGTGGGTGACGACGTTGAAGCTGCCGGCGGGGAAGCCCGCCTCCTCCAGGATCTCGGCGTGGATCAGCCCGGCGCTCATCGGTGCCTCCTCCGACGGCTTGATGACCGTCGTATTGCCGAACGCCATCGGCAGCAGGAACGCGCGCCAGGCGAGATAAAAGGCGCCGTTCCACGGCGTGAAGCCGGCGACGACGCCCAATGGCTTGCGCGTCACCAGCGCGGTCCGGCCCGGCACGTCGGAACGCAGCACGTCGCCATAGGGCATGTAGCCATAGCTCGCCGCTTGGCGCAGCATCGCCGCTGACAGGCGGATCTGAAACGCGGCGAACACCTTGCTCGACCCGTTTTCGGCCGCCATCGTCGCAACGATGTCGTCTAGCCGGCGCTCGGTGATGTCCGCCGCCTTGAGGAACAGCCGCTGGCGCTCCCCCGGCGGCATCGCCGCCCAGGCTGGAAAGGCGGCAGCGGCGGCGGCAACCGCCGCCTCGGCCTCGGCGCGACCACCCGCAGCGATCTCGGCGACCACTTCGCCGTTGAACGGGTTGTAGTCAGGGAAGGTCGGGCCGCCCTGCGACCATGCGCCGTTGATATAGTGCGTCGTCCGCCGCGCCGCCGATTGGATCGGAGTCATCTCGTTCATCGCGCTCTCCTGGCCGGTCGTTCCGCCGCTGCAAGGGTGGACACCGTTCGGTCGCCTTACTAACGGAGCGGGATATCACCTGCAAGCCGGCAGCCTGAGGAGTTGAAGCATGGCATCCACCTTGTCGCTGCCGCGTGTGGTGTTCGGCGCGGGATCGCTCGTGGAGCTGGCGGCGGAACTGGCGCTGCTGGGCGTGACTCGGCCGCTGCTGATCGCCGATCGCGGTGTGGAGCGCGTCGGGCTGGTCGCCGTGACGCAGGCCGCGATCCCCGGTCTGGCGGCGAGCTTCGTCGACGTGCCCGAGAACCCCACCGCCGCCGGAGCCGACGGGGCGCTCGCCATCTATCGCGCGGCGCGGTGCGATGGGGTGGTGGCGCTGGGCGGCGGCTCGGTGCTGGACACCGCCAAGATCGTCGCCGCGCTCGCCGCCGGCGACCTGCCCGACGCCGCCGCGCTGATCGGCCACCCCGACCTCGTCAAGGCGGTCGTGCCGCTGGTCGCGATCCCGACCACGCTCGGCACCGGCAGCGAGAGCTCGCCGGTCGCTGCGTTACACCTCGTAACGGGCGGAGCGGGGATCGGCACGCGCCACCCCCTGCTGGTGCCGCGCGTCGCCGTCTGCGATCCGGATCTGACGCGCACCCTGCCCCGCCGGCTGATCGCCGCGACCGCGATCGACGCGCTGTCGCACTGCATCGAGGGCTATTTCGCCGAGCCCGCCAACCCGGTCGCCGACGCGCTGGCGCTGGACGGGGCCGGGCGGGTGTTCGCGGCCATTCATGCGGCGCTGGAGCCGGATGGCGAGGCGGCGCGCGCGTCGCTGATGGCGGCGGCGTTCGCGGGCGGTGCGGCGATCCACAAGGGGTTGGGACCGGCGCACGCCATTGCGTTCGTCTGCGGCGACCAGGACGTGCATCACGGTACGCTGATCGGCGTCGCGCTGCCGCACACGGTACGGCTGGTGGCGCACCACGTCCCCGCCAAGGCGGCGAGGCTGGCCACCGCAGTCGGGCTCGACGCCGGTGCCCATCTCGGCGAGGCGCTGGCGGCGCTGGTCGCGTCGCTCGGGCTGCCGGCGACGCTGAGCGACGCCGGCTATCGCATGGCGTCCATGGAGGCGGCGGTCGCGGCGATGGTCGCCAGCCACTTCAACCGAACCTCGCCCTATGTCCCGGACGCCGACCAGTATCGCGAGCTGACCCAGGCGATCGCCTAGGATGGAGCGCCGAGGATGACGGCCGCCGCCGCTGCCCCGATCGCACCGGCCGACGACGCCTGGCGGACGCTCAACCTGGGCGCGCTGCTGTTCGCGGCGACCGACCGCTGCGTGCGCGACAAGCTGCGCGTGATGCGCGCCGATGGATTTGTCGTGACCGAAGCGCAGCTCGCGCTGTTCCATCATCTTGATCGAGCGGGCACCCGGCTGACGGTGCTGGCGGCGCGTGCCAACCTCACCAAGCAGGGCATGATCGAGCTGGTCGACCGCGCCGAAGCGATGCGGCTGGTCGAGCGCCGGCGCGATCCCGCCGACGGTCGCGCCAAGACCGTGCACCTCACCGATCACGGCGCGCCGATGCTCGCCAGCCTGCACCGCGGCATCGTCGCGGCGGAGACCGGCGTGCGCGATGCGTTCGGGGCCGAGTTCGACGGGATCGCCCATACCCTGGGCGCTTACGGTGCCAGCCTGCCGATCGCGTCGCTGGGCGCGGACGGTGAGCGCGGATCGGCCAACATCGCGCGTGTCTTCGCGCTGGCCGCACGCCGTTTCTCGCGTGAGGCGCTGGCGGTGACGGAGGGACGGCGCGACCAGCCGATCGCCGAGGTGTTGCTGGCGCTGTTCCGCAACCTGGACCTTGACGGCGGCCGGTTGACCGACATCGCCGCGCGGGCGCGCATGACCAAACAGTCGATGCGTGAACTGGTCGACCGTGCCGAGGCGGTCGGGTTTGTCGAGCGGCGTTCCGACCTCACCGACCGGCGCGCGAAGCTGATCGCCTTTACCGCGCAGGGATTGACGATGCTCGGCGACATGCGACACGGCCTGATCGCGGCGGAGAAGCGCTTCGAGTACGCGGCCGGCGCGGCGTTCACCGCTCGGCTGAGGGATCGCCTGCTCGATTACACCGCCCTGCCGCCGTCCTAGCGGCCCCAGGCTGGGTCAGGCGGTGCCGGCGACCGGATCGAGCGGCACCTTGCCCGCGCCGGACGCGATCGGGAATTCGGCGACCCGGAAGCTGCCGAACTGCCGCCGACATGCCAGCGTCAGCACCACGCAGGCGACGCCGCCGACCAGCAGCAGCGCGCCCGGCGCGAACGGCAGCTTGCTCGTCGAGACGTTGAGCCCCAGCAGCAAGGCACCCACAGTCGGCGCGGCAAAGGCACCGAGCCGGCCCGCCGCCTGCGTCCAGCCCGTCCCCACCGACCGGATCGTCGTGGGATAGAGCAGACCCAGCGCCGCCGTCAGGCCGATCTGGATGCCCTGGACGCAGAAGCCCGCGCTGACGATCACCAGCGCATGGATTGTCGGCGACAGGCTGGTGCTGGCCATGCTGGCGACCAGCGGCGCGCCGACGAAGAACATCGCCACCATCGGCATGACGCCGAGCCGCTCGATGACGAACAGCAGCAGCACGCCGGCGATCAGCCCGCCGATCGCGAACAGCGAGGCGGTGCCGCCCGCCGCCGCCGTGCTCGCGCCGCCCGCCTGGAGCAGCTGCGGCAACCATGTCAGGGAGAAGAAGTTCGACATCTGGTTTGCCGCCTGACAGATCCACAGCATCGGCGTGACCACCGCCAACGATCCGGCGAACAGCAGGCGGATCGACCCGCCCTTTGCGGGAGCCGCCGCGCCGGCGACCAGCCGAGCATTGTCGGCGATCGTCAGATCGGGCCGCAACCGCCGCGCCATGCGCAAGGCCTGCAACTCGCGGCCGGTCCGTGCGGCCAGATACTTGATACTCTCGGGCATGATCAGCGCCACCGCCGCCGCGACGACCAGCTGGGCGCAGGCACCGACCACCAGGATCGACTGCCAGCCATGCGTCGGCACCAGCCCCCTGGCGACGAAGCCGGGGATCGCGATGCCGAGCACCACCCCCAGGCTGACCAGGACGAGCACCCGGCCGCGGATCAGCCGCGGCGTGATCTCGGCGATCAGCGCGGCGGCGTTGGGAAACACGCCGCCCACCATCAGCCCGACCAGCCCGCGCAGGATCACCAGATCGCCCGGGCCGCGCACCTGCGTCATCAGCAGATCGAGCACGGCGATGGTGGCAAGCCCCGCCACGATCATCGGCTTGCGGCCGAACCGGTCGCCGAGCATCCCCAGCAACGGCCCGCCGATCGCCATGCCGATGATGCCGGCACCGGCGGCGGGTGCCAGCGCGGTTCGGCCGAGGTGCCATTGCTTGAGGAGTTCGGGGATGATGTAGCCGAGCGAGGCGAGGTCGTAGCCGTCGCTCGCCATCGCCAGCGCCGCCAGGACAATGAAGACGATCGAGGCCCCGCGAAGCCGCTGGCCGTCGACGATCTGGTTCAGCTCAAGGGAATTTGCCCCGGTCATCGTGTCTCTCCAATCGTCCGGCCGCACCCTGTAGACGCCAACCTGACGCGCGGCACCTTACCGGCCGCCGCCGCCGACGCAACACGTCATACGCGGCGACGCACCAGCCGCGACCAGCCGATGCGGATGCCGCTGATCGAGGTGACGATGCCGCCGATCGACAACAGCCAGAGCAGCAGGTCCCAGGCCGGGCGATGGCGCAGCAGCAGGTTGAGGTCCCATTTGTGCAACAGGTCGAACAGCCAGCGATACACGCGGCGGCGCGTGTCGATGCTGCCGAGCAGCGCCCCGGTCGCCGGGTCGACATGGGCCCAGGTGCGAGCGGCGTCGCCATATTCGATGCGCAGAACAGGGAGCACCGAGTCGCCGGACAGCTCGTACCAATAGCCGTCGGGCTCGGTCAGCCGCTCGACGCGCTCGATCGGGGCCGGCACCAGCCGCGCGGCGGTGCGGACCAGCATCGCCGGATCGGGTCGGTAGGGCGTCAGTGTCGCGGCGTCGCGCACCGCTGTGCCGTCCGCTCGCATGATCGCCAGCAGCGGCCGCCCGGCGAGCCAGCGCAGTTCGACCTGCTTCG
>NZ_CAHJXA010000003.1 GCF_903644135.1 Sphingomonas bacterium
CGCGCCGCCGCGCTCGCGCCACTGGTCCCGGCTGCGGGCGGCATCGGCGTGATCGTCGCAGGCAGCGTCGGCGACTATCGCGCCGGCGACGAACTGTGGTGCGAGGTGCTGGAACCGGCGATGTTCGGCCAGGCGATGAACCGCGACGTGCTGGTCCCCCGCCCCGGCGGCCGCTTCGTGTTCGGCCGGCTGATCGGCCGCGAAACGCCCGGCGGCAAGCTCCACCTGCTGCCGCCCGGCGCGGGTGCCCGCCAGCAGGTCGTGACCGATCCTCCATGGCTCGCCCGCCCCACCCGCCTCATCCGCACCCTCTAGTGCAAGCGGCGGGTGGTAGGCGCTGACGGGCTCGAACCGCCGACCTGCTCGGTGTAAACGAGCTGCTCTACCAGCTGAGCTAAGCGCCCTCGATCACCCCGTGCCAAATCACGCGCGCTGCCGCAACCGTTAGCCGAAGGGAAGCCCCGCGCGGCGCAGTGTTGCTACGTGATCGCGCATGGCCCGTGATGCGCCGGAGGACAATTCCATAAAGGCGCGGCGTCGGTCAAACGGGTCGGGATGCCGTTCCAACAGGCCGCTGTCGGTCAGTTTGCTGATCCAGCGCAGCGCCGTCGTGGGAGCAACCGACGCCGCGATGCAGAGGCTGGACACCGATACCTGCGTTCCTTCGAGATCGGCCGCAAACAGGTCCAGCAGGATATCCCAGGCGGGGTCCTCGAAAAAGCCGCTGCCGAAATGCTGGTCGCGCAGACGCCGGGCCCGGATCGCGCGGCGGACTTCGGCAGCGTCGATGACGACATCGGCACGATGCTCCTGCTTGAACGGCGTCGGATGATCAGAGACGATGTGAGTGACGGGCCGCTCGTCGCCGCTGCGGCGCGTCAGACGGGCAAGCACGTCGGCGATCCGCGCAACCTCTTCGTTAAGCCGGTGCAGTCGCGCCGCTTCGCCTTCGCGCACGACGTCGTGGACCAGCATCGCCCCACGCTGTTCTGTGGCGATAGCCAACGCGACCACGCGATCGGACAGTGTCGGGGAGCATAGCAGCTGCGCGCGAGCGGACAGCATCGTCGCCGCCACGATGTCGATCGATCGGTGCTCGAGGGCGACCACGACCGGCATGTCGAGCGCTGCGGCAAAGGCGTCGATACGCGGCAAGACCCCCACCAGGATATCGTCGTCCGTTCCCTCCGTCTCGACCATGATGATCGAGCAGGCAGTATGCTGGCTCAGCGACGGTCCGACATCCTGCCAATCCAGCCGTTCGACCAAGCGGGCATTGACCGCGGCGATCGCCTGTTGACCTGCCGCATGTCCATTTGCTGCGCCGATGACCATGATCGACGTGCCGGGCTCACGCTCGATCGTGGCCGACGCCTGCAATATCATCATCCGTGTTCCACCAGAATAGCGGGATCAACATGGATGGTTAACGCGAAGGATTGTGCCGATGGCAAGGGGCTCCGGCCCAATATGCGCCCATTGTGATGCCGACAATCCCGCTTGGTCCAATCCTGCGGTTCGGGAACCGATGGCTCAGCCCAGCGCCTTGACGATCTCCTCGGTCATCTTCTTGGCGTCGCCGAGCAGGATCATCGTGTTGTCCATGTAGAACACGTCATTGTCGACGCCAGCATAGCCTACCCCGCTCATCGAACGCTTGATGAACAGCACGGTCTTGGCTTTCTCGACGTCGAGGACGGGCATGCCGTAGATCGGCGAGGTCTTGTCGGTCTTCGCCGCTGGATTAGTAACGTCGTTGGCACCGATGACGAAAGCGACATCAGTCTGCGCGAACTCGGCGTTGATGTCCTCCAGCTCGAACACCTCGTCATAGGGGACGTTGGCCTCGGCAAGCAGGACGTTCATGTGGCCGGGCATGCGGCCGGCGACCGGGTGGATGGCGTATTTGACGCGCACCCCCTGCGCCTTCAGCTTGTCGCCCATCTCGCGCAGGACGTGCTGCGCCTGCGCGACCGCCATGCCATAGCCGGGGACGATGACGACCTGTTCGGCCTGCTCCATCAGGAAGGCAGCGTCCTCCGCCGAGCCGCGCTTCCACGGCCGGTCGGTCTTGGCCGCGCCGCCGCCCGCCGACGCCTCCGCGCCGAAGCCGCCGGCGATGACGCTGATGAAGCTGCGGTTCATCGCCCGGCACATGATGTAGCTGAGGATCGCGCCCGAGCTGCCGACCAGCGCGCCGGTAATGATCATCGCGCTGTTGTGCAGCGTAAACCCCATCGCCGCCGCCGCCCAGCCCGAATAGCTGTTGAGCATCGACACCACGACCGGCATGTCCGCCCCGCCGATCGGCACGATGAGCAGGAAGCCGATCGCGAACGACAGGATGGTGATGGTCCAGAACACCCACGGGCTCTGGTCGGTGACGAAATAGGCGATCAGGCCGAGGATGCCGGCGATCACTGCCAGGTTGATCGCATGGCGGGCGGGCAACAGGATAGGCTTGCCCCCCATGTTGCCGTTGAGTTTGAGGAAGGCGATGACCGATCCCGAGAAGGTGATCGCGCCGATCGCGACACCAAGGCCCATCTCGACCCGGCTGACCGGGTGGATGACCGCGAAGGGCTGGCCGAGCAGCGGCACGACGAGGTCGGCGATGCCGAACGCCTGCGGGTTGAGGTAGGCGGCGGCGGCGACCAGCACCGCGGCGAGGCCGACGAGGCTGTGGAAGGCGGCGACGAGCTGCGGCATCGCCGTCATCGCGATGCGGCGGGCGGTGGTGAGGCCGATCGCGGCGCCGATCCCGATAGCGGCAAATATCAATCCGAACGTCGGCCAGTCTATTACAAAAGCGGGCGCGATTTTGAGGTTGCGACAGACCGGCTCACCGCTGCCGCCCGCAGTGTGCATCTGACTACAGATTTGTTCAGCGCCACCTGCGACCAGCGATCCCGGCACATGCGTCGCCAGGGTCGTCACCACTGCGATTGTCATGCCGACGATGCCAAAGCGATTGCCGCGCTGGCTCGACACCGGCGACGACAGCCCGCGCAGCGCCAGGATGAAGCACACCCCCGCAACCAGATAGGCGACGGCCACCCAGGGGTTATCCGACAGCGCGTGCTCCATGCTTCAGCGCACCTTCTTCTTGTACATCGCCAACATCCGCGCGGTGACCGCGAAGCCGCCGAAGATGTTGACGCTCGCCAGCACAATGCCGAGCAGCCCCAGCGCCTTGGCGACTGGCGACCCGCTGGCGGCGGCGGCGATCAGCGCGCCGACGATGATCACCGACGAGATGGCGTTAGTCACCGCCATCAACGGCGTATGCAGCGCCGGCGTCACCGACCAGACGACGAAATAGCCGACGAAGCAGGCGAGGACGAAGACCGACAGGATCGAGACGAAATCCATTAGTGCGTTCCTTTCGTCACTATCCCATCACGTGCCGCAACCATCGCAGCGAAGAGAGTGTCAGCACGATCGAAAAAAGCAGGCAATTCCTCCGCCGCATTGCGAAGCCGCTTTTGCCGATCGGCCAAGTAGGCCGATCGCGGGTCCTTCAGCGGACGAGCAGGTTGACTGAGCGGTGGCGGTGGCGGCGGTGGCCCGAAACATTCATAGACCGTCCTTTCATCCTGTGCCTGTTGCTCTCTCACGGCAGCGCGATAAATCGCTTCAAAAGAGGTGTTCTTCAACGAACGAACAAATGCCGCATCACGTCGATGATTGAAATCGCGGTAGGGCTGAACAACCTCGGACGAGCAGTGAACGGTCACGAAGGTCATGTATGCCTTGGCCTGCCGAACGAAATCGGCCGAATCGATCCTCGCATCGCCCGTCTGGGCAGCAGCGAACATCAGCATCAGCACGATCACCCGGTCAGCCTCGCGTTAACCACCGAGCCGCCCTGCGTCAGCCGCACCTCGTCTCCGATCTCCGCGTCCAGCACCGGCCGCCCCGCTTCCTTGTCCCAGAACGCGCTGAGGAAATTATACAGGTTGCGGCTGAACAGCGCGCTGGCGTCTGCCGCCAACCGGCTCGGCACGTTGCGGTGGCCGACGATGCGGACGCCGTGGCGCTCCACCACCTCGCCGGCGACCGCGCCCTCGACGTTGCCGCCCTGCTCGACCGCGAGATCGACGACCACGCTGCCCGGCCGCATCGTCGCGATCTGCGCGTCGCTGACCAGCCGCGGCGCGGGCCGGCCGGGGATCAGCGCGGTAGTGATAACAATGTCCTGCTTGGCGATGTGCGCCGACACCAACTCGGCCTGCGCCACCTTATATTCCGGGCTGGTCTCGCCGGCATAGCCGCCCGCGCCCTCGCCCTCGATGCCGGCGACCTTCTCGACGAAGACCGGCTTGGCACCGAGCGACAGGATCTGCTCGCGCGTCGCCGAGCGGACGTCGGTCGCCGACACCTGCGCGCCCAGCCGCCGCGCGGTGGCGATCGCCTGCAGCCCGGCGACGCCGACGCCCATCACGAACGCCTTGGCGGCGGCGATCGTCCCCGCCGCGGTCATCATCATCGGAAAGGCGCGGCCATACTCCGCCGCCGCGTCGAGCACCGCCTTGTAACCCGACAGGTTCGACTGCGACGACAGCACGTCCATCGACTGCGCACGGGTGATGCGCGGCATGAACTCCATCGCCAGCGCCTCCAGCCCGGCGGCCGCATAGGCGTCGGTCCGGGCTCGCTCGCCGAACGGGTTGAACGTCGCGACCACCCATGCCCCGGCCGCGACGCCCGCCAGCGATGCGGCCTCGGGTGCCTGAACGCCCAGCACGATATCGACGCCCGCCAGCGCCTCGCCCCGCGCCACGACGCTGGCACCAGCATCGCGGTAGGCAGCATCGTCGATCGAGGCGGTCGTTCCAGCACCCGTCTCGATCGCGACGGTCGCGCCCAGCGCGATGAACTTGCGAACCGTTTCGGGCGTCGCCGCGACGCGTCGCTCGCCTTCGGCGGTCTCGCGAAGAGCGGCGATCTTCACTTGGCGGCGGGCGCGATCAGCCAGATCACCATCGCCGCGATCACCGCCACGCCGATCCCGCCCCAGAACAACAGGGAAATCAGCCCGGCATAAGTATCCGCATGGCCCTGGATATCCTTGTCATCGGCCATTTGGTCATCTCTTTCCTGGTTGTTGGGCCAACCTTAACCGCGCCGGACATCCGCCTCAACCCCCGCGCGACGCGCTTAAGCCGCCCTTTACCGGCGCGTCCTATAGCGTCGCCTCGAACGGAGACGAACGAAGCGATGACGCGTAACGGGCAGCGGCTGCTCCTGCTGATCGACGACGAACCGGCGCAGCGGCGGCTGGTGGCGGCGGTCGCGGCGCGCGGCGGTTGGCGCTCGATCTTCGCGCCAGACTCCGAGACCGGCATCGCCCAGCTCGGCACGCAGGACGGGATGCAGCTCGACGCGATCCTGATCGACTATGCCCGCCCCGATGGCGACGCCGCCGGGCTGATCGCCGCGTTGCGCGAACGGCGGCCGGCTCTGCCGATCCTGATGCTCACCGCCAATGGCTCGGTCGCACAGGCGGTGACCGCGATGCGCGCCGGTGCCACCGACTTCCTGGTCAAGCCGCTCGCCCCCGACCGCCTGCTCGCCGCGCTGGAGGCGGCAGTGGCAGGCACCGCCGCCGGCGAATTGCGGCCGCTGACCGAGAAGATTCCGGCGCTGCTGGCGTTTGACGAGATTGTCGGCTCCTCCCCGGACTTCCGCGCCGCGCTCGCCATCGCCGCCAAGGCGGCACGGGCGCGGGTGCCGGTGCTGATCGAGGGCGAGAGCGGCGTCGGCAAGGAGGTGGTCGCCGAAGCGATCCACGCCGCTTCTCCGCGCGGCAAGAAGCCGATGGTGACGGTGAACTGCGGCGCACTGTCCCCCAATCTGGTCGAGTCGGAGCTGTTCGGCCACGAAAAGGGCGCGTTCACCGGCGCATTTGAGCGCAAGATCGGCCGCTTCGTCGATGCCGATGGCGGCACGCTGTTGCTCGACGAGATCGGCGAGATGCCGCTGGACGCGCAGGTCAAGCTGTTGCGCGTTCTGCAGTCGGGCGAGGTCCACCCGATCGGTGCCCGCCACCCGCGCCATGTCGACGTACGCGTCATCGCCGCAACCAACAAGCGCCTGCTCGACGAGGTCGAGGCGGGACGCTTCCGCGAGGACCTGTATTACCGCCTCAACGTCGTGCCGGTGACGATCCCGCCGCTGCGCGAACGCGCCGCCGACATCCCGGCGCTGGTGCGTCACCTGCTCGCCCGCGTGGCGCAACAGCCGGGATTGCGGCCGCTAGGCATCACCGACGACGCGATGGCGCTGCTCGGCGGCTATGATTGGCCGGGCAATGTCCGCCAGCTGCAGAACGCGCTGTTCCGCGCGGCGGTGCTGTGCGACGGATCGGCGCTGACCTCGGAAGATTTCCCGCAGATCGCAGCGCTAGGCCAGCGGCGCACCGCCACCACTGCGGCGGCGGTCGCGGGCGGGGTGACCCTGTTCCGCCCGGACGGCAACATGCGCCCGCTCGAGGATATCGAGGCCGACGTGATCCGCCTCGCCATCGGTCATTACCGCGGCCGCATGACCGAAGTGGCGCGGCGGCTGGGGATCGGACGGTCGACGCTGTACCGGCGGCTCGGCGAGCTTGGCATCGACGCCGCCGGCTCAGCCGCCGCTTAGCGCGCGGTCGCGTAACCCCCGCCAGACCCTAAGCGCCTGCACCGTCTCGGCGACGTCGTGAACGCGGAGCAACTGCACCCCCGCCTCGACACCCTTGAGCGCCAGCGCGACGCTGCCGCCGAGCCGCTCGCCGACCGGCGCTTCGTTGGAGAGCGCTCCGATCAGCCGCTTGCGGCTCGCGCCCAGCATCAGCGGCACTCCCAAGCCGTGAAACACCGCCAAGTTGTTGAGGAGTGCGAGATTGTCCGCAAGGCTCTTGCCGAAGCCGATACCGGGGTCGGCGATGATCCGCGCCCGCTCGACGCCGCCGGCGACCACCGCCTCGATCCGCGCCTCCAGCCAGTCGAACACATCGGTTACGACATTGCCGTACGCGACGCGGCCATGTCCGCCCTGCGAGGGATCGGGCGAGTGCATCAGCACCACCGGGCAGCCGGCCCGCGCCACTACCGCCAGCGCTCGCTCGTCCCACAGCAACGCCGACACGTCGTTGACGATGCCCGCACCGGCAGCCAGCGCCGCCTCCATCACCGCCGCCTTGCGGGTGTCGACTGATACCAAGGTGCCGCTCGTCGCCAGGCGCTCGATCACCGGGACGATGCGCGCGATCTCGTCTCCCTCCCAAACGGTCGCAGCACCTGGCCGGGTCGACTCGCCGCCGATGTCGACCAGCGCCGCCCCCGCTGCCGCCATCGCCACCCCGGCCGACGCCGCCGCCGCCGGATCGTCGCGATGCGCGCCCCCGTCCGAGAAGCTGTCCGGCGTGACGTTGAGGATGGCGGCGACCAGCGGCTGGTCGAAGCGCAGCGTCCGCTCGCCGAGCACCAGCGGCGGGCGAGGAGCAGTGATCCGCGCGTGCAGGGTCACCGCCCTCTCGCCAAGCTCCGCGACCTGGCTGACCGGAACGATCCACCGCCGGTCTCCCTCGATCACCTCATAAGCAGCGAACCATTGCAGGCCGCCGGCGAGCCGCACGGCGGCTCCATCGGGCAGGCCGATCGGCGTGTCGATGAAGTGGGTTGGGCGGAGATGGAGCGCATCCTGCGTCAATTTCGGTTCAGCCCCATGTCGCGGCTCTGAAGCTTGACCTTCCACAACGCCTCGGTTGCTTCGATGTCTGCGCGGTCTTCTGCCGATCCGGCAACTTGAAGGATACTGACCTGGTAATCCGCCGGGTCTCTGCTCTTCAGCCCGACGTTGCCGCCATGTCCTGTCTCAACATAGTCGGTCCAGCGACCAAGGAATCCCTCGACTCCCGTAGCAGCGCCGACATACTGTTCGTGCGTCCTTGGACAGGTCAGAAGATAGACGCCCCGCGCAGCCGCCAACGCGGCGCGCCAGCCGTTCGGCAAGGCGGCGAGGTCCGACAATTGGGCGACGAATGCCAGGTGGCCAGGAAAGGCAGGTTCAGCAAACGATTCCCGCCACGCCAGAATAGTCTTGTCTTGTTTGTCAGCTCGTTGCGCCCAAGTGCGGGTTCCGCCGCCCCAATCTATGACGAGGCGGCCAACGAAACAGGAGAGCGCCTCTTGCCTGACAAGCTCGTATAGCTCGTAATCAACTAACAAAGCGGTGTCCCGCCCGGAGATCGGATCGAGCCATCCATCGGAGATCGCGCCTGCGGAGCTAACCGCCGAAAGCCCGGCGAACAGCGTCTTGCCACCCGGCTCGACCACGAAAGCAGCCCAGAACGGCGAAGCGAAATAGCTGCGCCGAGATCGCTTTTGCACGCGTTGATAGTCGTCGAAGCCGTTTAAATCGTCGCGCCACAACGAATATGGTGTACGACCATGCCGCTTGGTTTCGTGGCGCAGCAAACGAACGTCACGCGGCGCGATGCCAGCGTCAGCCAGCAGCGTGTTGAAGACCAGCGGCACTAAGGCTGCGTCGCCAGCAGGTACGTCTGCCGCAACGAGTCGATCGGTCGCAGCGCGCCCTCCGCCTCATGGTGCCAGAAGGTCCAGCCGTTGCACGCCGGCGCGCCCTGCAGGCTGGCACCGAGCTTGTGGATCGAGCCGACCTGGCCGCAGTCGCTGAGCAGCGAACCGTCGGCGCGCACCTTCGCCCGCCAGCGCCGCTTGGCGTCGCTCAGCACCGCGCCAGGGGTCAGATAACCATTCTCGACCAGCACCCCGAACGCCACCTTGGGTGCGGCGCGCGGGCTCTGCATCGTTGCCAGCGCCGATTCGTCGAGCGGCAGTGCCGCCGCGATCCGCTCCGCCGCCGCCGCGCAGTAATCCGGCTCGCGCTCGATGCCGATCCAGCGCCGGCCGAGCCGCTTGGCCACCGCGCCGGTGGTGCCGGTGCCGAAGAACGGGTCGAGCACGACGTCGCCGGGCTTGGTGCAGGCGAGCAGCACGCGGTAGAGCAGCGCCTCGGGCTTCTGCGTGGGATGGATCTTTGCCCCGTCCCTCTTCAACCGTTCCGGCCCGCCGCAGATCGGGAATTCCCAGTCCGACCGCATCTGCAGCTCGTCATTGAGCGTCTTCATGCTGCGATAGTTGAAGGTGTAGCGCGCCCGCTCGCCCTTGCTGGCCCAGATCAGCGTCTCGTGCGCGTTGGTGAAGCGGGTGCCCTTGAAATTGGGCATCGGGTTGGCCTTGCGCCAGACGATGTCGTTGAGGATCCAATAGCCCAGGTCCTGCACCGCCGCGCCGACGCGGAAGATGTTGTGGTAGCTGCCGATCACCCAGATTGTGCCGTCGTCCTTGAGCACGCGGTGCGCCTCCACCAGCCAGGCGCGGGTGAAGGCGTCGTAATGTTTCAGGCTGTCGAACTTGTCCCAGTCGTCGGTGACCGCGTCGACATGGCTGCCGTCGGGGCGGAACAGCTCGCCGCCGAGCTGAAGGTTATAGGGCGGGTCGGCGAAGATCATGTCGACCGACCGGGCCGGTAGCGCCCGCATAGCCTGGATACAGTCACCGATGACGATCTCGTCCAGCGGCAGCACCTCCGCCACTGGTGCCGCGCGCGCGACCTTGTCGATGACTCCCACCGTGCGTCCCCCTTGCCACCATTCGCCCAATCGGCACCGGCTGCGTCAAGCGGACATTGGTTAACGCAAAAGGTTGAGGCTTCGTTAACCAAGCGGAACATGATTGCACCGGCTCAACATCTTGAGTCCGGCAGGAATGCGACCCTCAAGCGCTGGGGTGTGGCGCAAAAGACTCGGCGGCCAGCCGAACCGATTGCGCGACCGGTGCGAAGCTGCGGCGATGGAGCGGGGAGGGGCCGTGCTCGCGCAGCGCCCGCAGATGCGCGGGGCAGCCATAGCCCTTGTTGGAGTGCCAGCCATAATGCGGGTGCGATTCGGCATGGGCGACCATGATCGTGTCGCGGGTGTGCTTGGCGACGATGGAGGCGGCGGCGATCGACAGGCTGATGCCGTCCCCGCCGACGATCGCGGTGGCGGCGAAGCTCCAGCGCGGCAGCCGGTTGCCATCGACCAGCACATGGCCGGGATCGACGCCCGCTACCGCGACCAGATTCTCGACCGCAAGCGTCATCGCCTTCATCGTCGCCCAATAAATATTGAGCCGGTCGATCTCGGACGGCTCGACGATGCCGACCCCGACCGCGGCGCGGGCATGGAGCAGGCCGCACAGCCGCGCGCGCTCGGTGGCGGGCACCTTCTTGGAATCGTCCAGACCGCGCGGGACGCCCCTGGCGGGCAGGATCACCGCTGCGGCGACCACCGGTCCGGCGAGCGGCCCGCGGCCGGCCTCGTCCACCCCGACGACGGGGGCGAGGCACAGTTTCTCGTGGCGCAGGTGCGGCATCAATCCTCGATCTCGTCGAACGGCACGACGTCCAGCGCGTGCCCCATCGGCCCATGCCCCTGCCCCAGCCCTGGTGCCGACAGCAAGGCGGCGCGAACGAAGCGGATCGCGCGGGTAATCGCTTCCTCCATCGTCAGCCCCGCGCCCAGGCCGCAGGCGATCGCACTCGCAAGCGTGCAACCGGTGCCATGACTTGAGGTCGTGGCAATCCGCTCGCCGGTCCAGATGCGGCGGTCGCCGCCCGGCAGGACCAGCTCGTCGGTGATCTCGTCGCCCTCGCCATGACCGCCCTTGACCAGCACGGCAGTGTCGGTTCGCCGCAGCATCGCTTCGCCGCCGAGCGCGCGCAGCTCGGGCAGGTTGGGGGTGACCAGCGTCGCGATTTCCATCAACCGGGCAAAAGCAGCGATCGTCGCCGCATCGGCGAGCGCGTCGCCGCTGGTCGCGATCATGACCGGATCGAAGACGATCGGCACGTCCAGCGCCGCCAATCGCTCCGCCACCGCCATCGCCACTTCGGCCGAGCCGAGCATCCCGATCTTCACCGCGTCGACGCCGATGTCGCCTGCGACGCTGTCGATCTGCGCCAACACCATCGCGGCGGGCACCGGCATCACCGCCTGCACGCCCATCGTGTTCTGCGCGGTGATCGCCGTCACGGCGGTCATCGCGTGGCCGCCGAGTATGGTGATCGTCTTAACGTCGGCCTGAATGCCCGCACCGCCGCCCGAGTCGGAACCGGCGATGACGAGGATGCGGGGGATGGTCATGCCGGGACGGCTGCGAGAGACATCGCCGTACTCTGCCATGCCAGCGCCATATGGAACAGCGGATCGGCCGGCAAAGCGCGAGTGGATGGAAGTGCGCTAATCGACGGGCGTCAACCCCGGCCGATCATCCCCGCGACGCCATCGAGCAGGATCCCGACGTGGCTCTCATCGACCAGCGACTCCGCCACTGCGCGTGCAGCGGCCGAGCGGCCTTCGCGCACCAGCCGCCACAGGCCAAGCAGCACCGCCTCGGGTTCCTCGACGGTGGCAAAACAGGGACGCTGGAGGACGATGTCGGCGACCGATCCACGGTCCAGAGCGTGCATCGCGACGCTCAGTGCGTCGTCGCCGCCCATTTCCGGTCCGGCGACGCTGAAGGCATGAACCCAGCGTCGCGCCCGATCGAGAACGCCACGCTCGAACGCTGGCAGTTCGTTGATCGGACGATCAATCAGGTCGTACACGATAGCCACTCCCAGATGAGAATGACTATCAGTTACAGTGGTGAAGCAGCGCCGTCAATCGGGGTCATGCACCCCGATCGACGGCCGGAAACGTGCGAACGGCGCTAGATCAGGCGGCGACCGCCTCGAAATGACCGCACCAGTCATTCGCCTCGACCTTGGGCCACACGCCGGCGGTATCGCCGCTCGGCTGGCTGATCGGCGGATTGTAGCGGCACAGACCGAGGTCTGCACTGGCGGTTGCGTCGAAGAAGCGGCAGTTCTCGCAGGCTGCGGCGTCGGCGGTCTTGAGCGGCATGTTGAGTTCCTTTGTGATATCGGACGTCGAAACCGCCTTTACTGCCGCATTGTTCCCCCAAACAAGTAAAATCAACAAATGCGAGACGTTCTCACAGAACAGTGAAGAAGAGTTGCTTCAACTATTGTGAGAACTATTATCAGTAGCAGACGAGCATCGGGCTTACGCGGCGCTCCTGATCGCGGAGCAGATGGCGTCGACCACCCGCTCGACCTGGCCCTGGTCGTCGCCTTCCGCCATCACCCGGATCACCGGCTCGGTGCCCGAAGGACGGATCAGCACCCGGCCGCGGCCCTCCAGCTCGGCCTCGCCGGCGGCGATCGCGTCCTTCACCAATGAGATATCGAGCGGTCTGGCACCGCGCTCGAAGCGGACGTTCTTGAGCAGTTGCGGCAGCGGCTCGAAGCGGTGCAGCACCTCGCTCGCCGGAGCATCGGCGCGGCGCAATTCGGCGAGCACCTGCAGCGCCGCGACCAGACCATCGCCGGTGGTGGCGTAGTCGGCGAGGATGATGTGTCCCGACTGCTCGCCGCCGACGTTGTAGCCGGAACCGCGCATCTTTTCGAGGACATGGCGGTCGCCGACCGCGGTGCGCACCAGCCCCAGCCCTTGCGCCGCCAAGTGCCGCTCCAGCCCGAGGTTGGACATGACGGTGGCGACCAGCCCTCCGCCCTGCAGCCGCCCCGCCCGCGCCCAGCCCGCCGCGATCGTCGCCATCAGCTGGTCGCCGTCGACCACGCGGCCGGCCTCGTCGACGACGATCAGCCGGTCGGCGTCGCCGTCGAGCGCGATGCCGATATTGGCCCCCGAAGCCACCACCGTCTCCGACAACGTCTGCGGCGCGGTCGAGCCGACGCCGTCGTTGATGTTGGTGCCGTTGGGATCGACGCCGATCGCGATCACGTCGGCCCCCAATTCCCACAAGGCGCTGGGCGCGACCTTGTAGGCGGCACCGTTGGCGCAATCGACCACGATGCGCATCCCGTCGAGGCGCAAGTCCTTGGGGAAAGTCGCTTTGGCCGAGTTAATATAGCGCCCCTGCGCGTCGTCGATCCGCCGCGCCCGGCCGATCACCTTCGCTTCCGCCAGGGGAACGTCGCCGTCGATCAGCGCCTCGATCGCCGCCTCCGCCTCGTCGGAGAGCTTGTAGCCGTCGGGGCCGAACAGCTTGATGCCGTTGTCGGCGAAGGGGTTGTGGCTGGCCGAGATCATCACGCCGATGTCGGCGCGCATCGACTGGGTCAGCATCGCGATCGCCGGGGTCGGCAACGGCCCGGTCATGATCACGTCCATGCCGACCGAAGTGAAGCCGGCGATCAGCGCCGATTCGAGCATATAGCCCGACAGGCGCGTGTCCTTGCCGATCAGCACGCGGTGCTTGTGCTCGCCGCGCAGGAAATAGGACCCCGCCGCCATGCCAACCTTCATCGCCATAGCCGCGGTCATCGGCGACAGGTTGGTCAGCCCGCGGATGCCGTCGGTACCGAAATATTTACGCGCCATCGTCTCTCTCACCGTCATCCGAGCCTTATGGCGGGGTCCACCGTCGTACCTGCTATCACAACGCGGCAAAGCCGCGTCGTCGACCCTCGGCATTGCCGAGGCGGGCCGTGCTTGCCGGTCTCATGAGCAGCGACGCTGCGAATGTGCCGGCAGCGCATCAGGTGACGCCGTGCATCAAGCGCTTGAGCAATGGCGAGATCGCCAGCAGCAGCACCCCCGCGCCGATCGTCAGCTCGCCGCCGGTCAGGAAATTACCTAGGTAGGTGTGCAGCGACAGCTCCGGATTGGTCACCTGCCCTGCCACCGTCTGCACGGCCGAGGCCTGCGCGGCGGCACCGGCGATATATTCGCCGACCGAGAAGGACAGGAACCACACCCCCATCATCATGCCGACCACGCGTGCGATCGACAATTTGGTGATCATCGACAGCCCCACCGGCGAGATGCACAGTTCGGCGATCGAGTGGAGGAAATAGGTCAGCACCAGCCACCACAAGGATACGCGGAACGCCCCGTCGGCAAACCCGCCGCTGAAGTTGAGGACGACGAAGCCGAGGCCAACCAGGATCAACGCGGCCGCGAATTTGATCTGGATCGACGGCTCCAGCCCGCGCTTCGCCAAGGCGAGCCATAGCCAGCCCAGCACCGGCGCGAACAGCACTACGAACAGCGCGTTGAACTGCTGCGTCGCCGCCGCCGACATCGAGAAGCCGAATATCGCCAGCGTCGTGTTGCGGTCGGCGAACAGCGTCATCGACGATGCCGCCTGCTCGAACAGCGCCCAGAAGGTCACGTCGAAGACGACCAGGATGATGGCGGCAAACATCATCTCGCGCTCCGCCTTGCTGCCGACCCGCGCCGACCAGATCGGGATGCCGATGACGGCGGCGATGAAGATGAGCAGCAATGCCTTGCCCAGCACCGGTGTCGCGGCGAGATAGGCGATCACGCCGCTTCCCGCCTTCGCCTCGGGCGTGGTCATGACGTTGTGGAAGACCAGCCAGAACACGGCCACCGACGCCAGCGCCAGCAGGTAGATCAGAGGTGCGCGATCGGGGCCGGTCCGCGGCGGCGGCTCGCCATGGCCGGCAAGGCGGCCGCCGTCGAACTGAAGCATGGCATAGGCGATCAACAGCACCAGCGCGACGATCAGGAAGCCGGCGAACCAGCCGACATGGCCGACCAGCCACGGGCACGCCGCCTGGCCGAGCACCGAGCCGATGTTGATCCCGGCGTAGAAGATCGTGAAGCCCGCGTCGCGTCGCCGGTCGCTGGACGCGTAGAGGCCGCCGACCATGGTCGAGATGTTGGGTTTGAAGAAGCCATTGCCGACGACCACCAGGCTGAGCGCGACCAGCAGCAGCGACGTGTAGAAGGGCGAGCGGTCCGCGCCCGAGCTGAACGAGCCGGCGGCGACGGTGCGCTCGACCTGGCCGGTGGGTGAAAGCAGCTGGACCGATCCGTCGGGCAGGCCGTGAATGGTCAGCGTCCGTCCGTTCACCGCGACCGTCTGCGGCGCATTGTTCACGGCGAGCGGCGTTGCCGGCGCGGCCTGCGACACGTCGAACCGCGCGCCGTCGATGGTCGCGTAGGGCTGACCCTGCTGACCACCGAAACACAGCAGGAAATAGCCGAGTGCCATCACCAAAGAGCCGAACTTCACCGACCGTTTCGAGCCCAGATAGCGATCGGCCAGCCAGCCGCCGACCACGGGTGTCAGGTAGATGAGGCTGAGATAGCCGCCGACGATGCCGCTCGCCTGGTGGTCGGGCAACAGGAAATGCTTGGTGAGGTACAGCACCAGCAGCGCCCGCATCCCATAGAAGCCGAACCGCTCCCACATCTCGATCGAGAACAACCGCGCGAGCTGGGGCGGATGGCCCAGCCAGGTGCGTTCGGCGAGCGGCTGAACATGGCTGATGTCCGGCTCGACCGGGCTGTCGGCGGTCGGCGTGTCGACCATGTGGCGAGGCTCCTGGAATGTCCCTGGCACGCCGTCGTCGCGCGGCGCTACCGAGCGGCAACCTAGCGGCAATCCCCCGGCTGTAAATGGCGGCACCCGCGCCTACATCGCGGCGATGTTCAACGATCTCTCCACGCCCCTGTCGCTGCTCGCCACCCGCCGCTCGGGCAAGCCGCGCGACCTGGTAGCGCCCGGTCCCGACCTGCCCGAGCTGCGGCAGATGCTGGCGATCGCCGCGCGCACGCCCGATCATGGCAAGATCGCGCCATGGCGCTTCATCATCGTGCGCGACGATCAGCGCGATGCGTTCGCCGCGCTCCTCGCCCAGGCTTATCGCGCCGAGCGGCCCGACGCGCCCGCCGCCGATCTCGCCGGCGTCGAGCAGTTCGCGCATCAGGCTCCGGCGCTGGTGGTGGTGATGTCGTCGCCGCGGCACGACCACAAGGTGCCGGTGTGGGAGCAGGAGCTGTCGGCTGGCGCAGCGGCGATGAACCTGCTCCATGCCGCGCATGCGATGGGCTATGCGGGCGGCTGGCTGACCGGCTGGGCAGCGTTCTCTCCCCAGGTGCGCGACGCCTTCGGGACGGCGGCGGAGCGGATCGCCGGCTTCCTGTTCATCGGCACGCCGGCGCGCGCGCTGGACGAGCGGCCGCGGCCCGATCTCGATCGGGTGATCAGCGAGTGGCAGGGCTGACTCGACTTCCCAGGTAGCTTGCTGTATTAGCACGGCATGACAGCAATGAGCAGCGAGGACAGCCCGGTCTATATCCGCCTGCGCGGTACGATCGCGGCCGGCATCCTGCGCGGCGATTTCCGTGCCGGCGACCAATTGCCCTCGGTGCGGGCGCTCGCTGCCGAACATGGCGCCAATCCGCTGACCGTCGCCAAGGCCTATCAGAGCTTTCAGGACGAGGGCTATGTCGAGGTCCGGCGCGGCGTCGGCATGTTCGTGCTGGCCGGCGCGGCCGAGCGGCTGCGGGTCGCCGAGCGCGAAAGCTTCGTGACGCAGCACTGGCCGCGTATCAGGGCCTATATCGACCTGCTCGGCTTCGATCCCGCTGATCTGCTGGCGCGCGACCTGGCGGAACGCGAACGCGCCTGACGGCGCTTTGCGTTGAAGCGAAGAGCCGGTAGCGGGCTCGGCAGCCATGGCAGCGGAAGGACGTATATGGAGACGATCGGAGTCATCGGCGCGGGCCAGATGGGAGCGGGTATCGCACAGGTGTCGGCGCAGGCGGGCCATCGCGTGCTGCTCGCCGATGTTGGGCTTCCCCAGGCCGAGAAAGGCAAGGCCGGCATTGCCAAACAGCTCGACCGTGCCGTCGCCAAGGAGAAGATCACCGCTGACGCGCGCGACACGGCGCTTGGCCGGATCGAGCCGATCGCGACGGTCGACGCCATGGCCGAGGCCGCGCTGGTGATCGAGGCAGCCACCGAGCGCGAGAGCATCAAGCGGCAGATCTTCGCCGATGTCGGCCGGGTGCTGGCGGCCGACGCGGTGCTGGCGTCCAACACCTCGTCCATCCCGATCACCCGGCTGGCACAGGCCTCACCCGATCCGGCGCGCTTCGTCGGCGTGCACTTCTTCTACCCGGTGCCGGTGATGGGGCTGATCGAGCTGATCCGCGGCCTCGCCACGTCCGACGAGACGGTGGCGAAGGTCGAGGCCTATGCGCAAGGGCTGGGCAAGCGGGTGGTGCGCGCCAACGACGCTCCCGGTTTCATCGTCAACCGCGTGCTGATCCCGATGCTGAACGAGGCGTGCTTCGCGCTGGGCGAAGGCGTGGCGACGATGACCGATATCGACGCCGGCTGTCAGTTGGGGCTCAACCACCCGATGGGGCCGCTGACGCTGGCCGATTTCATCGGCCTCGACACCTGCCTGGAGATCACGCGCGTGCTGTTCGAGGGCACCGGCGACCCCAAGTTCCGGCCCGCGCCGCTGCTGGTCAAATATGTCGAGGCGGGCTGGTACGGCAGGAAGACGGGGCGCGGCTTCTACGACTATGGCGGCGACGAGCCGGTGCCGACGCGCTGATTGCGTGGGGGCCCCGTCGTGCTAGACTTGGCCGTGAGCAACAGGAGGATAGTCATGAAGGCGATGATGATCGGTGCGGCGGCGCTGCTGACGACGATGGCGGCTGCAAGCCCGGCGACGGCGCAGGCCAATGTGATGAAGGAATGCGCCGCCAAGTATCAGGCGGCGAAGGCCGGCAAGACGCTGCCCGCCGGCCAGACCTGGATACAATATCTCGCGCAGTGCCGCGGTACGATGAAGGCAGCCGCCCCGGCCGTGGCCGCCGCGCCAGTTGCCGCCAAGACGGTGGCGGCGCGCACCGTCGCGACCACCACTACGACCAGGACCAACGTTCCGGTCGCCGCCCGCCCCCCCGGCCAGCGCACGCCCGGCCAGATCGCCGAGGTCAGCCGCCAGAAGCAGTGCGGCACCCAGTGGAAGGCGGACAAGGCGGCGGGCAAGACCGGCAGCCTGACCTGGCCGCAATATTGGAGCGCCTGCTCCAAGCGGCTGAAGGGCTGATCTCGGGTCAGACGTCACGCATCCATGGACGGCGGGTCAGCGTATCTCCCGGAGTGCCGATCGGGCGCAACAGGAGATAAGTCGATGAACCGTTCCATGACCACCGCCCTTACGGCGGTTGCGCTGCTCGCCGGCGGCGGTGCGATCGCCGCGCCGAAGACAATGAAGGACCCGATGGTCGGCGGTGCAGCGATGTACCCGACCAAGACCATCGTCGAGAACGCCGTCAATTCCAAGGACCACACCACCCTGGTCGCCGCCGTCAAGGCCGCCGATCTGGTCGACACGCTGTCCGGCTCCGGCCCGTTCACGGTGTTCGCGCCGACCAACGCCGCGTTCGCCAAGCTCCCCGCCGGCACCGTCGACACGCTGGTCAAGCCGGAGAACAAGGCGACGCTGACCGGCATCCTGACCTATCACGTCGTCCCCGGCCGCATCACCTCAGCCGATATCGCCGCCAATGCGAAGGCGCATGGCGGCACCGCGACCTACACGACGGTGCAGGGCGAGCCGCTGATGTTCAAGAAAGCAATGGGCGGCTTCATGATCATGGACGGCAAGGGCGACATGGGGAAGATCACCATCCCCAACGTCTACCAGTCGAACGGCGTGATCCACGTCATCGACACGGTGATGATGCCCTGACGACAACGAGCCGCCGTGCCCGGGTGGGTACGGTGGCTCGATCTGTTGATGTTTAGGCGGCGGCCCGCGCGGCCGTCGGCGACGCGACGCATTGCTGCGGCTGGTCCGGGACCAGCAGGCCGGCCAGCGCCGCCGACATCAGGTTGGCGAGGCTGCCCGCCGCCAGCGCACGGATGCCGAGTTTGGCGATCATCGGCCGCTGGTTAGGCGCAAGGCCGCCGGTCACCGCCATCTGGATCGCGATCGACGAGAAATTGGCGAAACCGCACAGCGCGAAGGTGACCACCGCGACCGTGTGCGGCGACAGCGCGCAGCGGTCGGCAAACCCCTTCAGCGCCCCGAACGCCACGAATTCATTGACGACCACCTTGGTGCCGAACAAGCCCCCCGCAGTGCCCGCCTCGTTCCATGGCACGTTGAGCAGGTACATGACGGGCTGGAACACCCGGCCGAGGATCGCCTGGAACGTCAGCTGCGGATAGCCGAACCAGCCACCCACGCCGCCGAGCAAACCGTTGGCGAGCGCCACCAGCGCCACGAACGCCAGCACCATCGCGCCGACCGCTACCGCGAGCTTGACGCCGGTCTGTGCACCTTCGGCCGCCGCCATGATGATGTTGGCCGGGCGCTCCTCGCCGAACGGGATGTCACCTTCCAGCACCGGCTCCTTGCCGACGTCGGCGGGATCGTCGGGGACGATCATCTTGGCCATCAGGATGCCGCCCGGGGCCGACATGAAGCTGGCGGCGAGTAGATAGGGCAGCAGGCCGATACCCAGCATCGAGGCATAGGCGGCCAGGATCGTCCCCGCGACCCCCGCCATGCCGACCGTCATCACGCAGAAGATCTGCGACGGCGTCAGCTCGGCGAGGTAGGGCCGGATGACCAGAGGCGCTTCGCTCTGCCCGACGAAGATGTTCGCTGCCGAACCGAGCGACTCCACGCGCGAGATGCCGGTCAGGAACTGGATGCCGCCGCCGATCCAGCGCACCACGAACTGCATGACGTGGAGATAGTAGAGGATCGAGATCAGCGCCGCGAAGAAGATGATCACCGGCAGCGCCGCCAGCGCGAAGCTGTGGCCGCCCATCGTCGGCGCGGCGAGCGGGCCGAAGATGAAGTCGATCCCGGCCTGCGCATAGCCGAGCAGGCTGGCGACGCCGTCGGCCATGCCGCCGATCACCGCCTTGCCGGCCGGCAGATAGAGGATCAGCGTCGCCAGCCCCGCCTGGAGCGCGAACGCCGCGCCGACCACCCGCGGCCGGATCGCGCGGCGGTTGGTGGAAAGGGCGAAGGCGATGGCAAGGATCACCACGATGCCGGCCAGGCCGATCAGGATACGCATTGTCGGCCATCACCCCCATGGCCCTGCGTCTAGGGCTCCCGCCGCCGGTTATGGCCGCGTGTTGCCGCGCCGCACAAGCCCCGCTAGCCTCGGCGGCGATGAACAGCTCTTCCATCGCGAGCCAGCGCTCGATCCCGCCGTCGCTATTTGCTCTCTCGATCTTCTACGGCGGGATGGTCTGCATCGCCGGGGTGCTCGGCAACAAGCAGGTCGCGCTGGGGCCGCTGTCGGCGCTCGGGCCGCTGGTCGGGCTGGGACCGCTGGCGATCGAGGCGGGGATCTTCGCCTTCCTGCTGCTCGTCGTGGTGTCGAGCGCCATCGCCGAGCTGCACGGGGCGGCGGTCGCCAACCGTCTGGTCCGCTACGGCTTCGTGCCACTGATCGTATCCATCCTGTTGTCGCTGGTCGTCCTGGTCGTTCCCGCCGCGCCCGACATGGCCCCCGATCGCCGCGCCGCGTTCGCGATGATGATGGGGGCAACGCCGCGTATCTGGGTGGGCGGCATCATCTCCTACGGCATCTCGCAAACGCTCAACGTCACGCTGTTCGCCTGGTTGAAGGGCCGCGAGGGCGCGCAGCTGCTCTGGCTGCGCGCCGGCATCGCCAGCGTCGCCAGCCAGGTGGTCGACACCTTGTTGTTCGTCACCATCGCCTTCCTCGGCGTGTTTCCGATCCGCGAGCTGCTGCTCGGCCAGATGATCGTCAAGGTCGTGCTGTCGGCGATGGTCGTGCCGCCGCTGATCTATCTGTTCGTGGCGCTTGGCCGGCGGCTCGACCGCGCTTAAGGGCGCGCCCATGCCCGACTATACCCCTGCCGCCGAACTCCTCGCCAAGGCGGAGACGCTGACCGAGGCGCTGCCGTATCTCCAACGTTATGGCGGCAAGACCTTCGTCATCAAATATGGCGGCCACGCGATGGGCAACCCCGAGCGGCAGCAGGACTTTGCCGAGGATGTCGTGCTGCTCAAGGCGGTCGGCATCAACCCGGTCGTGGTGCATGGCGGCGGTCCGCAGATCGGCGCGATGCTGAAGCGGCTGGGGGTGGAAAGCACCTTCGTCGGCGGGCTGCGGGTGACCGATGCTGAAACCGCCCAGGTCGCCGAGATGGTCCTCGCCGGATCGATCAACAAGGAGATCGTCTCGTGGATCGGGGCCGCCGGCGGGCGCGCGGTGGGCGTGTCGGGCAAGGATGCCGGCATGGTCCAGGCCGAAAAGGTTGGTGGCCGCGATGCCGACCCGCTCCAGGGCATCGAGCGCCATGTCGACCTGGGCTTTGTCGGCGAGCCGGTCGCGGTCGACCGCCGCCTGATCGACAGCCTGTGCCGTGACGGTATCATCCCCGTCATCGCCCCGATCGCCAGCGGCGCGGACGGCTGTACCTACAACATCAACGCCGACACCATGGCTGGCGCGATCGCAGCCACGCTGGCCGCCTCGCGCTTCTTCCTGCTGACCGACGTGGCGGGTGTGCTCGACAAGGACGGCACGCTGATGACCGACCTCCACCCCGTCGACATCGCCGCGCTGAAGGCGGATGGCACCATCACCGGCGGCATGATCCCCAAGCTCGACACCTGCGTCGCCGCGGTCGAGAGCGGCGTCGACGCGGCGGTGGTGCTGGACGGCCGGGTCCCGCACGCGCTGCTGCTGGAGATCTTCACCAAGAGCGGCGTCGGGACGCTGGTGAGGCGGTAGCCGCCGCGCGACGCTCGGCCTATAGTGGCTGCCACGTCATGGGAGTAAGCGGGTGATTGCCTTTCTGAGGATCGTCGAGGTCCTGCTCAACATCGTCTGGTGGATCATTATCGTCCAGGCGATCCTGTCGTGGCTGATCGCGTTCAACGTCATCAACACCTATAACGACATGGTGCGCTCGATCTGGAACGCGCTGCAGCGGATGACCGAGCCGCTGTATCGGCCGATCCGCCGCGTCCTGCCCGATTTCGGCGCGCTCGACCTCTCGCCGCTGGTGGTGCTGCTGGTGATCTACATCCTGCAGACGATCATCATTCCCTCGATCGCGCAGAGCTACCTGACCGCCACCTACGGCGTGTAGGTGAATCTACGCTAGGTAAGGAGCCGGCCGGCGTCGACCTGCTGGCCCAGTCGCCCGCCTATCTCTCGCCAGACCTTCGGTTCGGTGCGGACCAGCGGCGTACCGCAGCGTTTGCAGACGCTGCGAACGTAACCGCCCTCGACCCAGGCGAGGCTCGCCGAGCGTTGGTGGCGGTGGAGACGGCAGAGCAGCGGCATCGCATGACCTCGAACGCCGCGCTTCTCAGCGGGCTATGCTACAATACGCAGCAATGGTTAACGGGCTGCTACTGGCGGGCTGATCGTGAGGCGATCGACACCCGCGCCGGTGAAGTGACCGCGCGTCCCCAGCCAAGCAGCCATTCGCCAAAAAAGCCGATGCCCCAGCCGAGATGCATCGTCGCCGCCGCGACGCCGGCCATGGCGACGCAGGCGCTCCGCTGCCGCCAGCCGAGCCATGCGCCGAAGCCGATCGACGTGCCCAGCCAGACGATCGCCGGCAACGCCAACGCGGGCGCAAGCGGTGCCGCCGGCAGCAGCAGGACCGCGCCGACCGCGCCCAGCGGCAGCAGCTGGCGCAGCTTCGGCCGGAGGCGATGACGCCGGACCGTGACGGCGCGACCCGCGCCATGGCACCGTGATTGGCGAAACAGCGCAACGATGTCGCGGCGCGGATAATAGTCGATCGCGCAGGCTGGTTCGAGCCAGATCCGGCCGCCGATGATGCTCAGCCGCTGGTCGAACTCGGCATCCTCATTATGCGACATCGTCTCGCAATAGCCGCCGAGCCGCGCGAACACGGGAAGCGCGATCAGGGTATGGTGGCCATGATCGACGAACCTGCCCTTGCCGAGGTGCCGATGGAGCGATCCGCCGGTGCCGAGCAGCGCGTTCTGGGTCGCCGCGACCGCGCGCTGGAAACAGGTGGTGCCGCGCGCGCGCATCGGCGTCGCGATTGCCTCGACGCCGAGTTGCTCCGCGCGCCTGACCAGGGCGGCGACATGCCCGCGCGGATAGCCGCAATGAGCATCGATCCTCACCAGCCAGGGGCGGCCGGCACCATGGTGGCGAACGGCGGCATTGATGCCGGCGCTCTGCCACCGCGCCGGATTGTCGAGCAGGCGGATAGCCGGATCGGCTGCGGCCGCCTCGCCAACAATGGCACGGCTCGCATCGGTGCTGCCCCCATCCGCGACGACCAGCAACGCCCCCGGCGCATCGCGGGTCATCTCCGCCAGCAGCGCCGGCAGATAAGCCTGCTCGTTGAGGCAGGGGATGACGATCAGGACATCGGCGCAGTCCCTCATCCCGTCAGCGCCTCGACCAGCGCAGTGGCGTCCGCCGCGCCCGCGACGACCGCCTCGCGCGGCAGCGCCCGGACCGCATCGGCAAGCACCGCATAGCCTCTGTCGTCGAGGTTGCTCAGCCGCGAGGACAGTTCCACGGCGGGATCGCCGACCAGCACGCCTACACCATACCGTGTCAGCCACGCTCCAGTCGCCACATGCGCCAGCGCGATCGGCACGACGCCATGGGCCAGGCTTTCATACAGGCGGTTGGGCAACAGCCGCTGCGAGTTCAGCCCCGCTTCGTAATAGTCGATCGTCCAGGCAAAATCCGCGCCGCCATAGATGTCGGGCAGCTCGGCCGGCTGGTACGGGCCAATGTAGCGCAAGTGGCGACAACCAGCGACGACCGCGTCGAAGTCGGGGATCGACGCATGGGCAATGCGGCCGGCGATGACGATCTCGACCCTGCCGTCGGCAGCTATGGCGATCGTGCGGAGCAGGTGAAGACTGCGGCGACACCGCAGAACCCCCAGCCAGGCGATCCGCCATGGCTCACTGTGTCGCCGGGCGGGAGGACGTGGCGCGGCAGCTCCCCACAGCTTGTTCTCGACGAGCAGAACCGGCCCTTGGTAACGCTGCTGGCGCAGGTGGTCGCCATAAGCGGGCGAGCTGACGATCACGAGATCGCAGCGCGCCAGCAACGCCGCCTCGACCTGCTGAACCAGGCGCGCGCCGATGCCCTTGGCCAGCAACAGGCGGTGGAGATCGAGACATTCATAGACCAATCGCTGCTGCGGCCGGCGCACCGCGGCGGCCAGGACCAACATCTCCAGATTGCGGGCCAGTAGCACATCGGCACGCGCCGTCGCCCGGCGCACATTGCGCCGCTGCAGCAGGTTGCGCATGACCGCATAGCAGCGCTGCCAAAGCTGCCGATCGCGGGTGATACCCAGATTGATCGGTGGGGCATCGCCAACCAAGAGCGGCGCAGCGCCGCGGCGAAAGCCGCCGACCCGCACCTGCGCGCCTCCCGCGGCCAGCATCGACACGCGGCGCTGCACCGCGACATCGTTCAGGTCGTGGACGAGATAGCCGATCTCGACGATGTCAGCCTTCCCCCTCGCTGCCGCCCTTTCCCGCTGTTTATTCTATTGATATTCGTCAATATCAAGCGATCGCATCGACATAGGGGTCAGGTGCGACGACGCAAAATACAGGGGTGGCCATGCTGCAGGTCGCTGGTGGAGCGGGGGATATGGCGGAGCGGCGCGAGGTGTCGGGGATGTTGCCCGACCCCGCCGCGATCTGGGCGGTGCTACGCCGTCGGTGGCTCGCTTTCGTGCTGCCGATCGCCATGGTGGCGACCGCCACCGCCGCCTATCTGCTGCTCGCCACGCCATTGTACCGGGCAGCGGCCAGTCTGGTGATCGAGCCTCGCCGCATCGACATGGTCACCACGAGCGCCAACATGGCGGCTGCGCCGCTGGTGCAGCCCGGCACCGACGAGGTCGATACCGAGGCGCAGATCATCGGCTCGGCGTCGATCGCGGGCCGGGTTGCCGCTTCGCTGCACCTCGATCGCTACCCCGAATATGCGCTTGCCGGTGCCGGTTTCGATCCGGCTCAGCCCGCCAGCACGCATCCGCTCGCGCCGCTGCTGCTGCGCCATGTCGCCGTGCGTCGCGAGGGGCTGACCTATGTGATCGCGATCACCGCCACCTCGCGCGACCCCCTGCTGGCGGCGCGGATCGCCAATGAGTTCGCGCGCCAGTATCTACTCGATCGCGAGCAGGCGAAGCTTGCGGCCACGCGCCACACCGGCCGCTTCCTGACCGGCCGCCTCGACCAGCTGCGGCAGGAGGCGGTGGCGGCGGACGAGGCACTCAAACGCTACACCATCGCGCATGGGCTGGTGAGTGCCGAGGGCGCGACCATGGCCGAGCAGGAGGTGTCGCAGCTCAACGCCGAGATCGCCAAGGCGCGCGCCGACCATGCCGAGAAGGCCGGCCGCCTCGCCGCGGCACGCGCGCAGATCGGCCGCGGCGGTGGTGGAGCCGACACCCAGACCGCGCTGGAATCGGCAACGATCAGCGACCTGCGAGGCAAGGAGGCGGATGCCAGCCGCCGCCTCGCCGACCTGACCTCACGCTATGGCGACCTCCATCCCGAGGTGGTGCGTACCCGGCAGGAACTGGCTGACATCCGCCAGCAGATCGCCGGCGAGATCGCGCGCATCACCTCCAGCCTGCAGGCGGAGGCGAGCATTGCCGCGTCGCGTCTAGCCTCACTGGAAGCCAGCCAGGGCCGCGCCGCCGGCTCGCTCGCCGCCAACAACGCGGCGCAGGTCGGCCTGCTCGAACTGCAGCGCCGGGCAGAGGGCAGCGGCGCGATTTATCAGGCGTATCTCGCCCGCTCCAAGGAGACGATCTCGCGCGAGGGGCTGACCGACACCGACGCGCGGATTGGCACGGTCGCACGCGTGCCGCGGCTGCCCTTCTCGCCCGACGTGCCGCTGATCGTCGTGGCGGCGCTGTTCGGCGGGCTCCTCGCCGGGGCGGCGTGCGCGGCGCTTGCCGACCATCTCGACGGCACGATCGGCACCCGCCGCGATGTCGAGCGGCGACTGCGGGTACGCTATGCCGGCACGGTGCCGGAGCTCCGGTCGACGCTCGGCGGTGCGAGAGCCGACGCGACGCCGCAGGACTATCTGGTCGGCCAGCCGGCGTCGCAATTCGCGGAAGCGTTCCGCGGACTGCGCACAGTGCTGGCGACGCGCGACGACACCGGCACGCGAGTGATCGCGATCACCTCCGCCCTGCCGCGCGAAGGCAAGTCGACGACGGCGATCTGCCTCGCGCGCAGCTTCGCCGCCACGCAGCAGCGCACGGTGCTGGTGGATTGCGACATCCGTCGTCGCTCGGTCGGCGAGGCGCTGCTCGCGCCGCAATCGGACGGCCTGCTACGCTATCTGGCCGGCGCTGCATCGCTCGACACGGTGCTCGCCGACGACCCGCTGACCGGCTTGCGCGTGCTCGCCAGCACGGTCACGCCCGATCCTGGCCGCGACCTGTTCACCGCTGCCACCGTCGAGCGGATGCTGGCCGACCTGCGCGAGCGGTTCGACGTGGTGATCCTCGATACCGCACCGGTGCTGGCGCTGGCGGAGACCCGCGAGCTGGCGGCCGCGGCCGACGCGGTGCTGATGGTGGCACGCTGGCGCACAAGCGCTGTTCAGGCGGTCGACACCGCCATCGACCTGCTGCTCGCCGCCAAGGTCACGTTGCGCGGGCTGGCGCTGACCCGCGTCGACGCGCGGCGCTTCGCGGGCAGCGGGGTCGAGGACGTGTACGGCTATCACCGGCAACTCATCGGCTATTACCGGAATTGAGGCGCGGACGACGAGCGGGCGTGTCGCTGGCCATTGCCATGTTCGGCGGCACCAGCGTGCCCGCCAGCGCCCAGACCGACGACAGCTATCGCCTGGACCGCCCGGCCGACGCCACCGCCGCTATTCCGATCGTGGTGCAGCTCCGCCCCGGCCACGAACCGATCGGCGGCCGCTTCGGCAGCTTCTTCCTCTATCCGGCGCTCGATGTCACCGCCGACCATACCGACAACGTCCTCGGCAGCGATGTGCGGCGGCGGGGCGACGGCGGCGTCTCGGTCAGGGTGGGTGCGCTGCTGGAATCGCGCTGGTCGCGCCACCGGCTGGCGATCGACGGCTACAGTCTCCTCAACCGCTATCCCGCCGACCCTGGCCAGGACAGCAGCGGGTTCGGCGCTCATCTTGCCGGCCGCTACGACATCGCCCGCGACACAAGGGCGGAGGTCGATGTCCGCATCGATCGCGGACCGGAGGACCGGCTCGATGTTGCCGCCAACGCTTCGGTCAAGCCGATTGCGATCGCGACGCTCGCGTCGTCGCTGCGGGTAGACAAGGGTCTTGGCGACCTGACGCTGACCGGGCGCGTGCAGCGAGTGGCGAGCCGTTATGCCGACGGTGCCGATGCAGCGGGAGCATCGCTGCCCCAGGCGTTCCGCAACAGCGACCGGAGCATCTACACCGGCGTGGCCCGCTATGACCTGCGCAGCGGGGTCGCGCTGATCGCGGTGATCGCTCACGACGATCTCGGCTATCGGCGACCGACCTCGCTCGATCGCGATTCGACCGGTCTTCGCATCGAAGGCGGCATTGGACTGGCGGCGGGCCTGCTGACCGGCGAGGTCCGCATCGGCTATCTCCGGCGCGACAACGCCAGCCCTGCGCTGCGCAGTCCGCAAGGCCTGTCTTTCTATGCCGGCGCGGGCTGGACGCCGGTGCCGCGGCTGTCGGTGCGGCTGGATGCGAACCGCGATGTGGAGGATGCGACATCGCCGTTCGCGGCGGGCAATCTGCGGTCGGAAGCGCGCGTGACGCTCGACTACCAACTGTTTGCCGATGTCGTCCTCAGTCCGTCGCTGCGGGTCGCCAGCATCGATCCGATCGGTATCGAGGGCACGAACACGGAAACCGATGCGGAGTGGCGCGCAACCTACCTGATCGGTCGCCGCTACCACCTGACCGCCCGAGTCCGCCACGTCAACCGATCGGCCGGTCAGTATCCGCCGCTGCACGCGACGCAAGGGTTCATGACGGTCGGCCTCACGCTATAGGAGATGAAGGATGATCAACCGGCTGAGACATGGCGCGATCGCTGCCGGCGTGGCGATCACGCTCACCGCCGCACAAGCGCCGCCGGCCATGACCGGACCTAACCCGACGACCTATACCCTGGGCCCGGGCGACAAGGTGCGGGTCATCGTCTATGGCGAGGATGCCCTGTCGGGCGAGTATAACGTCACCAGCGCCGGCGAGATCTCGTTTCCGCTGATCGGTAACGTCGCCGCGACCGGTGCCTCGACGGTGTCGCTGCAGGCGCTGATCCGCGACCGGCTGATGCGCGGCTATATCAAGGACCCGCGGGTCAGCATCGAGGTGCTCGACTACCGCCCCTTCTTCATCCTGGGCGAAGTCGCGAAGCCCGGCCAGTATCCGTACGCCAATGGCATGACCGTGCAGCAGGCGGTGGCGACTGCCGGCGGCTACACCTACCGGGCGAGCACTCGCAAAATCTATATCAAGCATCAGGCCGACATGGCGGAGACGGCCGTCGACCTGCGCAAGCGCGAGCCGGTACCGGTTCAGCCTGGCGACGTCCTGCGCGTTGCCGAGCGGTTCTTCTGAGCGGCATCGACCAGCCGCGCCGCCGCTGCCGCGAAGATGGCCGGCGCGAACCGCTCCTGCTGGAGCGCGCGGGCGTTCGCCGCCAGCGCCTCGCGTAAGGCGAGATCGCCGGCAAGGCGGATCAGCGCGTGGGCAAAGGCCGGCATGGTATCGGCGATCAGGGCATGAACGCCCGGCACGATGTCCAGCCCCTCGGCCCCGAGCGTCGTCGACACGATGGCGCGGCCATAGGCCATCGCCTCCAGCAGCTTGATGCGGGTGCCGCCGCCGAAGAAGATCGGACAGATCACTGCCTGGGCCGCCTGATAGAAGGGCTCGACGCTCGGCACGTTGGCGTGGAGGGCAATGCCTGCCCGGGCCAGCGCCGCGCGCAACGCCGGACCAGGAGCGAAACCCACTACCGTCGCCGTCGCATCGGGGCGAGCGGCACGGATCAGCGGCCACGCCTCCGCGACGAACCGCGCCAGCCCCTGACGATTGGGCGGGAAGTCGAGATTGCCGACGAACAGCATCGCGAACCCGTCGCCGGTGGCAGATGCAAGCAGCGGCCGATCAATGACGTTGGGCAGCTTGACCACCGGCGTACCCGGCATTTCCGCCGCCATCCTCGCGACGTCCTCGTCGCTGCACAGGCTGATCGCGTCCCAGCGTCGCATCGATCGTTCTGCCTGCGCGGTCGCGGCGATGTCCAGTCGGTGCAGCAGCGACAGGATCGGACCGGGTCGCTCCGCCGCCCGCTGCCGCCGCTTGAAGGTCGACAGGCGATCGTCGAGATCGACGACCTTGACGGCGACGCGAAGCCGGCCCGCGTCGATCAGCCGATCGGCGATCACCGCGCAGGGCAGCCGGGCGGCGATCGCCATGTCGAACGACTGCCCCGGCAGTGCCGCGGCAATCGCAGCTATGGCGCGGCGTGGCAGGCGGGGCGCTTCGCCCGAGCCAATCCGGATCATGTCGCACCACATCGCGATCCGCCACGGCAGCCAGGGAAGCCGGTATTTGATCGAGGACCAGTCGGCCACGGCGACGACGGTCACCGTCTCTACCAGTGCCCGCAGCGGTGCGAGCGAAACATGGTCAAAATCCCGATCCTGCGAACGATGCAGCAGCACGACGTGAACACGCCCGATCCGGCACAGCGCCTCGACCAGCCGCCAGCCGCGCTGCGAGCCGCCATGGCCGGTCAGGGCCGGCGGCATCCGCATCAGGCACAGGATGGAGGGTCGATCGCGCATCGGTGACGGGCCGTGCTGTTCGTGGCTCATGGCGCGGTCGCTGCCGGCGTGCGGGCCGGCGCGATGGCGAGCACAGCCGTGAGGAACCGGCGCAGCGGCGCGTCGTAATAGCGCTCCACCAACGCCGCGAGCGCCAGCACGGCGACCGCGAGCAGCGACAGCCGCATTGGCGATGCCAGCGCAGCGCTGCCGAACAGCCCGGCCGCAACCGTCAGCAACGGAGCATGGATCGCATACAGTGGGTAGGACAGCCGCCCGAGCATGTGGCCGGCGCGGCGGAGCAACCGCGGCATCGCTGCACCAAGCGCCACCACGACCGCCAGCGGCATCGCCGCCACCGCAACCACGTCGACATACCAGCGGTCCGCGATCGCGCCCGGTGCGAGGAGGAGGAAAGGCAGCACCACCACCAGCCAGCCCGGCGTGGTCGGCCAGCGCAGCCGGCCATGCTGGTGCAGCCGGAAGATCAACACGCCCGACGCATAGCCGAACACCAGCCGCGCTACCCCACCGGCAAAGTTGGGGAGCGCCCAGCCGAGGCTCAGGTCGCCATAATGCCGCGCCGCCACGATCAGCGCCACAGCGTCGATGGCAACCACCATGATGAGCACGCGGATCGACAGCCACCGCGCCGTGAGCGCATGCGCGGCATTGCCCAGCACCTCCAGCAACAACGACCATTGCGGGCCGTTGAACAGGAACAGCGTCCAGCCATACCACCAGTTGGGCATGAACAGGATGTGCGCGAGCAGCAGGACGATGGGATGGTGGGTCGGTACCTGGCCCAGCCGCCACCCGACCAGCCCGATCGACGAGGCCAGGATGATCATCGGATGCAGCCGAACCCACCGAACCTTTGCAAATCTCGCTAGTCCGCCGGGCTGCATCATCAGCCGCTCATAGGATTGCGCCAGGACGAAGCCGCTGATGACGAAGAACAGGTCGACCGCCAGATAGCCACGGGCGAAGAACGGCTTGGCCGGCGTGTCCGCCGTAACGTGCAGCCCAAATACCAGCAGCGCCGCCACCCCGCGCAGCCAGTCCAGCGACGCGAAATGCGTCGCACGCTCGGTCGCTCCCGCCTCTGTCATCGCGGCAGTCTAGCGCAGGATCCGCCGCCGTCCTGCGAAATAACGCTGTCCTACAGCAAGTGGAGCATGAGAACACAAGAGGAACATAGCGATTCGAGAGGAAGGGCGATGATAATGACGAAATACCGCAAGCTGGCGCTCGCCGCGCTGATGATGCCGGTCGCTGCGGCGGCACAGAAAGTTGACGCGCCGGGCCGGTTCGTGCCGCAGCAGGCGATCAGCTTCGGTGCGGCCGGCACCGATGCGGTGGCGGTCGACGCCGCTCATCCGCTGCCGGTCGCGCCATCGGCGGTCGCGGTCGACTATGTCGATCGGTCCGGCGCGATCCTCGCCGCCAACGTCGCGCAGCCGGTCGCG
>NZ_CAHJXA010000004.1 GCF_903644135.1 Sphingomonas bacterium
GCCGCTTGCCGCGCCAGATCGTGCGCGCCTGATAGGCGATGCCGCCATCGGGCGCGGCGTTCGTGTCCGCGACGCGGGGCGTGCCCGCTTGCGCCGCCGCCTCGATCACCGCTTCGCACAGCGCGCCGCCCGCCGCATCGGTCGGATGGCCGCTGACGCGCAGCGGGCCGTTGACACCACGCTCGTCGGTTTCGCCAAGCTCGTGGTCCTCGATCGCCTTGAAATGCCGTACCATGTCCGACCAGCCCCAACCGGAACAACCGAGCGCCGCCCAGCGGTCGTAATCCGCCGGGAAGCCGCGCGCGTAGATCATGCCGTTGACGCTGCTCGACCCCCCGATCACGCGGCCTTTCATCCAGCGTTCGGTGCCGCGATTTCCGCCGCGCCGGACATCGTAGTCCTGCACGTAGCGGCTGCCGGGTTCGAGCAGCTTCGCCAGCCCGCGCGGCATGTCGACCAGGAAGCTGCGATCGCTGCCGCCGCCTTCGATCAGCAGTACGGTGCGCGTGGGGTCGGTCGTCAGTTCCGCCGCAAGGACGCATCCCGACGAGCCCGCGCCGACGACGATGTAATCGGGGACGGCGCTTGAAACCGACATGCTTACCGCTCCACTTTCACAGGATCGCTAGATATCAAACTACGTTGACTATCAAGTCGCATTGTGGCTGGACGCGGCGGTGATGGCAGATACTTGCACCACGCGACGGCGCTTCGTGACGAGTCCGGGAATGACCCTGGCCGCGGACGAGCGCGGTGACGCCGGATCGTTGCCGGTGGTCCTGCTGCACGGGGGCGGTCAGACGCGGCACAGTTGGGCGGGAACGCTGGACACGTTGGCCGCCGCCGGCTTCCATTGTGTCAGCCTCGACCTGCGCGGCCATGGCGACAGCGCCTGGGCGGCGGACGGTGCCTATGGGCTCGATGCCCATGTCGCGGACCTGCGCGCGGTGATCGACCAGCTCGGTGGCCGTGCGGCGGTGGTCGGGGCGTCGCTGGGCGGATTGACGGGTCTGCTCGCGACGGGGGAAGATGGTGGCGAAGGTATCGCCGCGCTCGTGATGGTCGATGTCGTTCCCGCGGTCGAGCTCGAGGGCGCGCAGGAGATTCGCGCGTTCATGACCGCGCGACCGGAGGGCTTCGCCTCGGTCGAGGAGGCGGCGGAGGTCGTCGCAGCCTATCTGCCGCATCGACCGCGCCCGACGAGCACCGAAGGACTGATGAAGAACCTTCGCCGCCGTCCCGATGGTCGCCTGCGCTGGCATTGGGACCCGGCGATGTTCGATGCGCCGACCAGCGGCGTAGTGACCGCCTTTCGCGAACGCGCCGAAGCCGCGGCGCGGCGCGTGACGGTGCCCACGCTGCTGGTACGCGGAGGCATGAGCCGGGTCGTCAGCGCGGACGGGGTGCGCGCGTTCCTCGATCTTGTGCCGCACGCCGAATATGTCGACGTCGCGGATGCCGGCCATATGGTGGCGGGCGACCGCAACGACGCGTTCACCGTTCCGCTGCTCGCCTTTCTCAAGCGGGTGGCTATGCCCATTGCCGGGGACGAGCCGTCCTTCGGCGCGATTTAGGACCGACCATGGCTGCGATCGACGTTCCCGAACCCGCCTTCATGCTCGACGAGGAAATCGTCATGTTCCGCGATGCGGTCGGCCGCTTTCTCGACCAGCATGCGCCGCCCGCGCGCGTGGCGAGCTGGCGCGAGGCCGGCCAGGTCGAACGCGCCTTCTGGAGCGAGGCGGGAGCGGCCGGAATGCTTGGTGTCAGCGTCCCCGCAGAATATGGCGGGGCGGGGGGCGATTTCCGCCATGACCTGGTGCTGGTCGATCAGGTCGCACGCAAGGGCATCGAGGGGTTCGCGGTCAGCCTGCATAACGTGATCGTCACGCCTTACATCCAGCTTCACGGCACCGAAGAGCAGAAGCAGCGGTGGCTGCCCAAGCTCGCCAGCGGCGCGCGCGTCGCAGCCATCGCGATGAGCGAGCCGGGTGCGGGTTCCGATCTCCAGTCGATCCGCACGACCGCGCTCAAGGACGGCAACGGCTATCGCATCAACGGGAGCAAGACGTTCATCTCCAATGGCCAGATCGCCGACTTCATCGTGGTGGTCGCGAAGACCGATCCTTCGCTCGGCGCACGCGGCGTCTCGCTGATGATCGTCGAGACGGACGAGGTGGAAGGTTTCCGCCGCGGCAAGAAGCTCGACAAGATCGGACTCGAAGCTCAGGACACGTCCGAATTGTTCTTCGACGACGTGTGGGTTCCGGCCGACAATCTGCTCGGCGACGAGGAAGGCAGAGGTTTCATCCAGCTGATGGCGGAACTTCCGCGCGAACGGCTGCTGATGGCGGTCACCGGCGTCATCACGATGGAACAGGCGATCGAGACGACGATCGGTTACACCCGCGACCGGCAGGCGTTCGGCCAGCCGCTGCTCGCCCTCCAGAACACGCAGTTCAAGCTGGCCGAGTGCAAATCCAAGGCAACGGTCGCGCGGGTCTTTGTGAACGACTGCATCGCGCGGGCGCTCGAGGGCACGCTCGACGCAACCACCTCGGCGATCGCGAAGCAATGGGTGACTGATGCCGAATGGGAAGTGGTTGACGAGTGCCTGCAGCTGCACGGCGGCTATGGCTACATCAACGACTACCCGATCGCGCACATGTTCCGCAATTCGCGCATCCAACGCATCTATGGCGGATCGAACGAGATCATGAAGGTGCTCATCGCCCGTTCGCTGTGACGCTGCTCGTTTGCGTTTCGCCGGCCAACCTCGTTATAATGGTACGATACGTACCGGTCGGGGAAGGGGATTGAAGCTGGCGGACCGTGAAGAGCAGGACGGGTCCGGTCCGATCCGGGTGCCCAAGACCGCCGAGGTCGTAGCGGCGGTCATCCGCAAGCGCATCATCCTGGGCGAGTTGCAGGAGGGCGCCTTCCTGCCCCCCGAAGGCCAGTTGATGGCGACGCTCGCTATCTCGCGCCCGACCCTGCGCGAAGCCTTTCGCATCCTCGAGGCCGAACGCCTGATCAGCGTCGTACGCGGCTCGCGTACCGGGGCGAAGGTGCACCGGCCGCGTGTCGAAGGCGTCGCGCGCTATGCCGGCTACGTGCTCCAGTCGGAGGGCACGACGATGGCGGACCTGTACGAGGCGCGGCTCGCGATCGAGCCGTATGTCGCCCGTCAACTGGCGCTGAGCCGCCCGGAAGCGAAGATCGCCGAGTTGCGCGCGGAGGTCGACCGGTTGACGGCGATCGTGACCGAGGAACGCTATGTTGATTTTATGATCGGCCTGGCCGAGTTCCACCGGCTGCTGGTCGAGGCGAGCGGTAATCATACGCTGCATTTCGTCACGCGCATGCTGCAGGGCCTGGTCACGAGCTATCAGGTGCGGCTGTTCCAGCGGGAGCCGCTGCCGATCGACGAACAGAAACGGCGCGGCCTTTCCGGGCTTCGCTCGTTCCGAAAGCTGATCGACCTGATCGAGGCGGGCGAGGCGGACAAGGCCGAGGCGCATTGGCGGTTGCATGTGATAAACGCGAATAAGGCGTGGGTGCCGGAGGACGACCGTCGACGCGATCTGGATATTTTTGGCTGACGGGACATAGTTGACTAGGTAGGACAAGTCGCTAACGCTTGTCGGAAGCGACGGAGCGTGCGATGTTCGACTTGAGATATGGCGCGGAGGCGGAGCTTTTCCGTCAGGAAGTTTCCGGCTTCCTCGCCGATGCGTGGCGACCGGACGGCCGGCGCGGCGATGCGCTCAGCGAGCATGTCCGCGACGTGCGCTCGGCGGCGACCGAGCGCGGCTATCTCTATCGCGGCATCCCCAAGCGCTACGGCGGATCGGAGCAGCCGCTCGATATCGTCCGCGCGCAGGTCATCCGCGAAGCGTTCGCCGCAGCGCGCGCGCCGATGGAGATCGGCGGCAACGGCATGGCGATGCTCGTGCCGACCTTGCTTGAGCGCGGCACCGAGGCGCAGCGCGAGCGCTTTATCCGGTCGACGCTCGACGGCACCTATATCTGGGGGCAAGGCTATTCCGAACCGGGATCGGGATCCGACCTCGCGTCGGTACGCTGCCGGGGCGAACTCGACCGCGATGAGTGGGTCATCAACGGACAGAAGACGTGGACGTCGGACGGCGCGCGCGCGACGCACATGTTCGCGCTGATCCGCACCGAGCCGCACGCGCCCAACCATGCCGGCATCTCGTACCTGTTGATCGACCTGAACCAACCCGGCGTGACGCGCCGCCCGATCCGCCAGATCACCGGAGAGGCGACGTTCAGCGAGATCTTCTTCGAGGATGTGCGGACCCCGGCCGACTGGATCGTCGGCGCGCGTGGCGAGGGCTGGGCGGTGTCGCGTACCACGCTGAAGCACGAGCGCGCCAGCATCGGCTCGGCGGACGCGCTCGGCGGCACCTTCGCCAAGCTGGTCGACCTCGCGCGCACCACGCTGCGCGACGGACGCCCGGCGATTGAGGACCCGGTGGTACGCGAGACGCTCGGGCGGATCGAGGGGTGGGTGCTCGCGCATCGCTGCTCGAGCTACCGCCTGTTCTCGCTAGCGGCGGCGGGGGAAGAGCCGGGACTGGTCGGGTTGATGATGAAGCTGTTGCTGACCGAGACCGGGCACGACATGGCGCTGCTCGCGCAGGAATTGATCGGCGATGCAGCGCTGATCGAACCCGCGCCACCCGGTACGCGCGGGCGAGGCTCGGAGAAATGGCTCGACCAGATCCTCGGCACGCTCGGAAACTCGATCGCCGGCGGCACGACCAACATCCAGCGCGGCATTATCGCCGAGCGTGGGCTGGGCCTGCCGCGCGACCTCGCGATGGGTAGCGCGTGATGCGGTTCCACCCGACCGACGAGCAGCTCCAGATCCAAGACGCGCTGCGCGGAACGCTCGCCGACACGCTGCCCCCCGCCGCGCTGCACCGTCTGGTCGATGGCGACGCGGAGCTGGATGTCGAAAGCTGGCAGGCGCTGATGGCGCTGGGGGTCGGGGGGCTGATGCTGCCCGAAGCGGCGGGCGGTGCCGCGCTGAGTCTGGTCGATGCGGTGCTGGCAGTCGAGGTGCTCGGTGCGGGCGCGGTATCGGGACCGGTGGTGCCGCACCTAATGGCGGGGCTGGCGGTCGCCGCCAGCGCGGACCCGGCACTGCGCGAGCGCTGGCTTCCAGGGCTCGCATCGGGCGAGACCATCGCGACGATCGCGTTCGGCGGCGCGTGGGTGCCTGAAAGCTGGGATGTGGCCATCGCCGACGGGCGCGTTACCGGCGCTGTGCAGTTCGTACAGGCGGCGGGCGCGGCGGCCCTGTTCCTGGTCGGAGTTGCCGGGGGCGGGCTGGCGCTGGTCGAGCCGGGCGAGGGGGTGCGGATCGAGCCGTTGGCGAGCGAGGATCGCAGCCGCCGCCTTTCGCGCGTCGTCTTCGACGGCGCGCCCGCGACGCCGCTCGCGATCGACAGCGGTCGCGTGTTCGACGCCGGACTCGTGCTGATCGCCGCAGATGCGCTCGGCGGGGCGCAGCGCGCGACCGACATGACGGTCGCCTATGCCAAGGATCGCGAGCAGTTCGGCCAGCCGATCGGGCGGTTCCAGGCTTTGAAACATCAACTCGCGACGATGGCACTGGAGGTCGAACCCGCGCGCGCGCTGGTATGGTATGCTGCCTATGCGTGGGATCGTGCACTGCCCGACGCGCAGCGAAGCGCGGCGATCGCCAAGGCGCATCTCGCCGACCGCTTCACCTCGGTCGCCCGCGCGGCGGTCGCGGCGCATGGCGGCATCGGTTATACCTGGGAATACGACCTGAGCATCTGGGTGCGCCGGGCGTTCTTCGATCGGGCGTTCCTCGGCGGCCCGAGCGTACACCGTGCGCGTGCCGTCGCGCTGGCGGGCTGGTAACGCGCTCAGGCAGGTGTGAAGCGTCCGCCTTCCGCCGCCAGCCGTTCGAGCAGCGCGGCGGGGCGGAACGCTTCGCCGTGCGCGGCTTCGTACTCGCGCAAAGTCGCGACGATCGCCGGCAGTCCGATCGTGTCGGCCCAGAGCATCGGGCCGCCGGTCTGGACCGGCCAGCCATACCCCAGGATCGCCGCCATATCGATGTCCGATGCCCGCAGCGCGATGCCCTCCTCAAGGATCTTCGCGCCCTCGTTCACGACCGGATAGAGCAGACGGGCGAGGATCGCGTCGGCGTCCTGCGCGCCGCCATCGGCCATGCCCTTTAGCTCGCGAAAATCGGAGATCGCCTTGGCCGCTATGGGCGACGGCGTGACGTTGCGCTGTGCGTCGTAATCGTAGAAGCCGCCGCCGCCCTTCTGGCCGAGCCGGCCGAGCGCGACGAGGTCGCCGCGCAATGTCCGTTCGGTCGCGTCGCGACCGAGCACGTCGAGCCCGACCAGGTCGTCGAGCTGGAACGGCCCCATCGGGAAGCCGTAATCGGTCATTACCCGGTCGATCGCGTCGGCGGCCGGTCCTTCCAGCAGCAGCGCCTCGGCCTGTTCGCCGCGCGGCGTCATCAGGCGGTTGGCGATGAAGCCGTGGCAGACGCGCGCGAGGACGGGCACCTTGCCGATCGTCCGCGCAAGCTTCATCGCGGTCACCACCACCGCAGGGTCTGTCTTCTCGCCACGCACCACCTCGAGCAGTCGCATGACGTTGGCGGGCGAGAAGAAGTGCAGGCCGATCACCCGTTCGGGCCGCTTCGTTACCGCTGCGATCGCGTCGAGATCGAGGAACGAGGTGTTGGAGGCGAGGATCGCATCGGGGTTGGCGATGGCGTCCAGCCGCGCGAACACCGCACGTTTGACCTCCATGCTCTCGTACACCGCCTCGATCACGAGGTCCGCCTCGCCGAGCGCGGCCATATCCAACGTCGGGCGCAGCAGCGCCATGCGTTGCTCGACCTGATCAGCGGTCAGGCGGCCCTTCCTAGCGGTTGCCTCGTAATTGCGGCGGATCGTCGCCACGCCCCGGTCGAGTGCGTCCTGCGCCGTCTCGACGATCGTCACCGGCAGGCCGACGTTGAGGAAGTTCATCGCTATCCCGCCGCCCATCGTCCCCGCGCCGATCACGCCGACATTCCGCACCGGCAGCGTCGGCGTGGCGGAAGCGATATCGGGGATCTTGCTGGTCTCGCGCTCGGCGAAGAAGGCGTAGCGCTGCGCCAGCGACTCGGTGCTTACCAATAGCGGATCCAGCAGGTCCGCCTCCCGCTTCAGGCCTTGATCGAACGGCAGCGTCACGGCGGCGCGAACCGCTTCGACGATGCTGGCCGGCGCCTTGAGCCCGCGAAACGCGCGCGCGTTGCGGGTCAGGAAGGCATCAAACAGGTCCGGGTCCCCCCGCGCCGGCAGCAGCTTGTCGTCGCGGTCGCGGACGCGCCGCAACGGAAGCGCTTCCGCGACGATGCCCCGCGCGAAGGCGATGGCATCCTCGCGCAACCGCCCTTCCGTCGCCAGCGCATCGATCATCCCGAGTTGGAGCGCCTCCGGTGCGCCGACCGGACGTCCACTCGTGATGAGGTCCAGCGCGACCTCGGCGCCGACGATGCGGGGCAGGCGCTGCGTCCCGCCCGCGCCCGGCAGCAGCCCGAGTTTGACCTCAGGCAATCCGACCCTGGCCGATGGCACCGCGATGCGATGGTGGCAGGCCAGCGCCAGTTCGTATCCGCCGCCGAGCGCGGTCCCGTGGATCGCGGCGATCACCGGCTTGCCGCCGCCGTCGAGAATCTCGAACACCGCGCCGAGATCGGGCTCTGCGAGCGGTTTGCCGAGTTCCGCGATGTCGGCCCCGGCGAAGAAGGTGCGGCCCGCGCAGATCAGGACGATCGCCTTCACCGCGGGATCGGCGTCGAAGGTGTGGAACCCCTGGTCGAGGCCCTGCCGCACCGCCGCGCCCAGCGCATTCACCGGCGGATAGTCGATCGTGAGGATGCCGATGCCGTCCTCGACGGCGAAGGTGGCGACGCTTGTCACGGTAAACTCCTCTGAACGGAGGCGCTCAGCGCCCCTGAAAGTCGGGCTTGCGCTTGTGCTGGAAGGCGGCGACGCCCTCGGCGAAGTCATCGGTGCGGCCCGAATGCCGCTGAAGCACGCGCTCGCTGTCCAGCGCTTCGGCAAACGGCTGGTCGGCACCCGCCCATGCGGCGGCGCGGATGAAGCCGAGCGAGCGCGGCCCGCGTGCCAGCCGGACGGCGAGCGCGAGCGCCGTCGCGTCGACCTGGTCATCCGGCACGACGCGGTTGATAAGACCCCAGTCGAGCGCCACGGCGGCGGTCAGCTTGTCGCCGAGCAGCATCATCTCCATCGCCCGCACCCGACCGATCGCGCGGGCCAGCAGATAGCTCGACCCGCCGTCCGGCGAGAGTCCGACATGGCAGAACGCTTGGTAGAAATAGGCGCTTTCGCCCGCGACGATCAGGTCCGCCGCCAGCGCGAGGCCGCAGCCGACCCCGGCCGCCGCGCTGCGCACCGCGCTCAGCACCGGGATGGCGGAGTTGCGCAGGTCGAGCAGCAGCGGGTTGAACACCGCCTCCAGCCCCGATCCCACGTCCCGGTCCGGATCGTCCATCGCGAAGCTGCCGGATGACAGGTTCGCGCCCGAGCAGAAGGCACGGCCGTGACTGCCGATCAGCAGCGCGCGTGCCTCCCCCTGCGCGCGAGCGACGGCCTCGCGCAGTTCAGCGCCCATCGCGTCCGACATGGCGTTGAGCGTCGCGGGATCGTTCAGCCGCACGATCGCGACGCCGTCCTCCAGCGTATAGTCGACCAGCCCGCCGCTCATTTGCCGCGACCGAGTTCCCAGTGGCGCGCCATCATCGCAACGGCGCGTGCCGCGATCTCCGGCGGTACGGCTGGATACAATACGGGCCGACCGGCCGACGGCAGCGCGATCGTCGCGGTTGCCTTCACCGTTTCCTCGCCGCGCTGGTTGGTGAAGCGCACGGCGACGTCCACGATCGACTGTCCGCCTTCCTCGCGCTTGCCCGTCACCTCGCCGGTGATCGTCTGCACATCGCCCATATAGTTGAACTTGCGGATTTCGTCATGGACGTGGAGCACGACGCCATCGTCACCGGCCCAGTCCGTGAGGTAATGATGGAGATAGTTCTCGCGCATCACGCCATAGTCATACGCCATCGGATTGCCGATCGCCTGCGCCCATACCGGGTCCCAGTGCAGCCGCTGCGCGACGTCGGGCACACCATATTCGTTCTTGATGTAGAACGGCGCGATGCGCTTGCGGTTCTTGTACGCAAGTCGCCCGACCGAAGGCGCGTAGGGCGTAAAGCCATAACCGGCGGCGTGAAAGCAGATCACGTCGGTGACCGTCAGCGGCCCCTTCGCCATCGTTCCCAGACTGTCCCCTACCGTCACATCGGCGTAGTCGCGCGGGGTCGCGCCGCGAACCTCCTCCGCCTCGTAGATCGCGTCGACCTTGGCGATGTCCTCGTCGGTATAGGTCGCGGGCTCGATCGCGGCATATTTGCCTTTCTTCTTCGCCGTTCCGCGCTCGGTCAGCACGGTCAGCACTCGATAGATCGCGACGACCTCCGATCGCTGGTTGACCTTGACGTGACGCAGTACGTTGATGACCGAGCGGCCGGCGAACTCCGACTGCTTGACGTCGCACGATTCCCATCCCTCGAAGCTGTAGAGCGTGTCACCGGGTCGGACGGGATGGTACCAATCCCATTTCGATCCCGAGACGAAGACGTGGATGCCCCGGAACAGCGACTTCTTGAGCGCGCGGATATGGTCTGGCGTCGGGTCGCCGCGCATCGGCGCATTGATGATTCCCGCCATCATGCCCGGCGCGATGATCCCGCCCCAGCGCGTGCCGCGCGCATAATCCGGGTCGCAGTGCAACGGGTTGTCGTTGCCGACGCCGTGCGCGAAATTGCGGATCGTGTCCTCGGTCGCGGTCTGGACGTATTCGCGTGTCCGTGACGCCTGGTCATGGCCGATCAACTGCTGCTGTCGGGCGATGTCCTCGTCGGTGATGCGATATTCGGTCGCCTTCTGCCACTCGTCGCTTTCGAGGATGCTTGCCATCGTCTCGTCTCCGTAATCAGGCCGCGTCGACGTCGGCGGCGAACAACTGGCGCACTTCGGTCAGCGCGGGCTTCATTGATTCGGTGCGCGGCACTTCATCGACGACCAGGAACCTGGCCGGCACCTGATAAGGAAGCAGATGCGCCCGCGCGAAATCTGCTAACTCGCTTTCGGCCGGTGTCGCTACGCCCGCCTTCAGCGTGATCGCCACGACCGGAACCGCGCCGAGCCGTCGATCCGCGATGCCTACCGTCACCGCCTCGCGCACGGCGGGGTGGCTTTCCAGGACCTTGTTGACGTCGTCGGGATGCACCTTGAAGCCACCGCGATTTATGGCGAGGTCGGCACGGCCGCGGATGAACAGGAAACCGTCCGCATCGATCACCGCGCGGTCGGTGGTGCGCAGCCATGCGCCGCCGTTGCCGAACTGTTTCGAGCGCATCTCAAGGACGCCTTCGGACCGGTCAAGTACTTCCTCGCCGGTCGAGGGATCGACGACCCGACCGGTCACACCCGGCTGGAAGCGCCCGACGCTTCCAGCCTTCGATGCGTGAAAGGCGGTGAAGTCCCGCATCGTCCAGCCCGCGACTGCGCCGGAAAACTCGGTCGCGCCGTAGTTGGAGAGGACCGGGATGCCGTAGCGCTCCCAGAATTCGGCGACGATCGCGGGATCGAGCGGCGCTGCACCGGTGCGGATCGCGCTTAGACTTGCCAGATCCTCGCGCGGGATGTCCGCGTCGAGGATCATGCGCAGCCCCGCCGGCACCGCACCCGCCACCTTCGGCCGGTGGCGGACGACCGAGTCGTGCCAGCCGGCGACGGTGAACTTCTCCAGCAGGCACGCCTTGCGTCCGCCGGCGATGCAGGTCAGCGCCCCCCACAGACCACCGATGTGCGACATCGGTCCACTCAGAATGGTGACGCCGGGCCGGAGGCGGGCGACGTCGCCGGTCTTCCGGTCCTTCTCGTACGACAGCGCCGCGGCGAAGCTCTGCTCGAACGCCTCGCGCTTCAAGGGAACCCGTTTTGGCGCTCCCGTCGTACCGCTTGTCAGCATTTCCACGATCACGCCGGGTTCGGTCAGGCGCATGCCGACCGGCAGCGATGTCGAGTGGCCCATGAGTTTGGCACCTTCAAGGATGCCGGGCAATTCGATCACTGCCGATCCGGCGGCGCGGATGGCCTCCCGCACCGCGAAGCGGGAAAGGTCGGCGCGTTCGGCAATCACGACCGGAAGCGCCAGTGTCGACAGATCGGCGGCGAGCCGTTCGTCGGGCAGCAGCGGGTTGATCGACACCATGCAAGCGTCGCTGGCCACCACGGCGAGCACGGCCGCCAAGGCCGAAGGGCGGCTCCGCACCAGGATGCCTATCCGCGCGTCCCGTCCCAGTCCGATGCCGGCCAGCGCCGCGCGCACGTCGCCGACCGTACCGGCCAAGCGTGCCCAGCTATACCATACCCCCTCGAACTCGACGGCGTCGGCTTCGGGATCGATCGTCAGGACGTCCTGTAGCAAGGCGGACAGTTCCGACATGCGTTCTCCCAGCTAGCTACCTATATAACTAGGTTCTCCATCATCCGAAATCGGGAGAAGTGCAAGCCGATCTTACGACTGATCGAACGGCACGTTCCGGTCGGCGCGGATTTCACCGGGCATGTCGAGCATCCGCTCGGCAAGCTGATTGCGCAGCACCTCGTCCGCCCCGCCCGCGATACGCAGCGCGGCAGACCAGATGTAATCGTCCTGGATCTTGCGCGTCGCGACATCGCCTGTCGCGCTGGCGATGCCCGCAGGGCCCCGCAACTCCAGCGCGAGACCCGCGCTGGTCTGATATCGTCTGGTATAGGCGAGCTTGACGATCGCGCCCGCCGCCCCCGGTTCCTCGCCGCGTGCGACCATCGCGCGCAGTCGCGCCTGGTAATGCCGCTCGGCCTGTTCCTCGGCATAGGCGGAGGCAAGCGCGAGCCGGACGGCGGCGCTGTCGAGCGCGCTTCCCGCGCGGCGCGGCGTCGCGGCGGCATAGTGGATCAGGCCCGCGATGCCCTCGTCGCCACTTTCGCCGCTCTGATTGATTCGCTCACCGGTCAGCGTGGTCATCGCACACGCCCAACCCTCCCCGATCGCGCCGATCCGGTCCGTGTCCGGGATACGCACGTCGGTCAGGAAGGTCTCGTTAAAGTCGGATAGGCCGGACATCTGCCGGATCGGACGGATGTCGATGCCCGGGGTCTTCATGTCGACGACAAAGAACGTGAGGCCCTTATGCTTGGGCAGCGTAGGATCGGTGCGCGCGATCAGGATACCCCAGTCGGCGTGATGCGCCCAGCTCGACCAGACCTTCTGCCCGTTGACGATCCAGTCGCCGTCTCCATCACTGCCATCGCGCACGGCCCGCGTCCGCAGCGCCGCAAGATCCGAGCCGGCCGCGGGTTCCGAGAAGAGCTGGCACCACGTCAGTTCGCCGCGCAGCGTCGGCCTGAGGAACCGCTCGATCTGCTCGGCGCTGCCGTGCTTCTCGATCACCGGCAATGCCATCGCCAGGCCGATGCCGACATACGGGCCTTTCGGGAGACGGTAACGCGCCTCCTCCTCGCCGAACATTATCGCTTCGGACATCGTCCCGCCGCGTCCGCCGAGCACCGTCGGGGTCAGCATGCCCGCATACCCGCCACGGGCGAGTTCGGCCTGCCACGCTCTGCCGCGAGCGACCATATCGGCATCGTCGAGCCGGTCGGCGGCGGGGAGTTCGTGGATCGGCGCATGCGCGGCAAGCCAACGGCGTACCTCGGCGCGAAAACCGTTTTCGATCGAAAAGTTTTCCATCACGCGGCCTCCCGCTGCGGCATGACATCCACATTGCCTGAACCGATATGCGCGATCAGGCGATCGGCCCAATGTTCGCGTCCGCCCAGGCTCAGCGCGAGCGTCCGTTCGCGCCGGTAGTAGAAGTGGCAGTCCGCCTCCCACGTATAGCCGATCCCACCATGGACTTGAAGGTTCTCGCGCGCGGCGCGTTCGAAGGCGTCGGTCGCCGTCAATCGCGCGCCGGCGGCAGCGACCGGCAACGCGTCCGGATCGTGCGAGGCGGCCCACGCCGCGAAATGCGCGCTCGATCGCGCAAGTTCGACCGACACGAGGATGTCGGCCAGCTTGTGCTTGATCGCCTGATAGCCGGCCAGCGGCCGACCAAAGATACGCCGCTCCAGGGCGTAATCGCGTGCCATGTAAAGGCATGCCTCGGCACCGCCCACCGCCTCGAAAGCGGCTTGCACCGCTGCGCCATCGAAGAGCCTGGCGATCACGTCGCCACCTGTGTCGAGCGGTTCCGCCACAGCGCCGTCGAACGACAGCGTGTAGTGCGCGCGGAGCTGGTCGAAACTTTCCAGCCTCGTCCTGGTCACGCCGGGCTGGTCCAGTTCGACCAGCGCAAGCGCGGGTGCGCCGCCGGATCGCGCCAGCACGACCGCGATTTGCGCGATGCCGCCATCGGCCACCGGGGTCTTCGTTCCGGACAACGTGCCGCTCGCCATCGTGCAATGGATCGCGTCCGCTTCGAACCCGGCGGCGCCTTCGCAATAGGCGAAGGTAGCGACCGTATCGCCCAAAGCGAGCCGGGGAAGCCAGCGCGACTGCTGGTCCTCGCTGCCGCCCAGACGGATCGCCTCGGCGGCGAGCACGATCGAGGAGAAGAACGGCAACGCGGCATTGGCATTGCCCAGCGCTTCGCTGATGACGCTAAGATCGAGTGCCGTGAGGCCCAGTCCGCCATGCGGCTCGGGAATTGCCGCGCCCAGAAAGCCGAGCGTTCCCAGCTCCCGCCACAACAGCTCGTCCCATTCCGCACCTTGCTCGATCAATCGCCGCAGACGATCGGGAGCAGAGCGTTCGGCCAGCAGTGCGCGTGCCTGATCGCGCAGCATCGCCTGTTCTTCGGACATTTGGAAATTCATGCTAGTCTCACAGGCCGTCCTATGGAACATCGATAACTAGGATATACATCTCGGCGAAGCAATCGGCTTCCGGAAGGAATGATATGGCGATCGGCGCGGCGATTACCGGTATCGGCATGTCAAGGATCGGACGCAACCTGCATCGACCGGCGATGGATCTACTGCTCGATGCGGCCATGGAGGCAATGGCGGATGCCGGGCTGTCGCGCGACGACATCGACGGCATCTCGACCTATCCCGGCCGCACGACCGTCGCGCCGGGAATGTCCCCGCTCGGCACGGGCGAGGTACGCAACGCGCTAGGCCTTAATACTAGGTGGCATTCCGCGACGCCCGAAGGCCCGGCGCAGATGTCGGCGATCATGGTGGCGGCCATGGCGGTCGCGACCGGCCAGGCGCGCCACGTGCTGTGCTTTCGCGCGCTGACCGAGTCCTCGTCGCAGACTGCGGCGCAACGCGCCAGCGTGCCGACCGGCGGCGGCGGGCGGATCGGCGGATGGCTGGGCTACCTCCTTCCGGTCGGCGCGATCTCCGCTACCAACTGGATGGCGTGGGTCGCGACGCGCTACATGCATGAATACGGACTAACGCGCGAACAGCTCGGCGCGCTTGCAGTCGGGCAGCGGACCTTCGCGCAAGCCAACCCGCGCGCCCTGTTCCGTGGCAAGCCGCTTGCTCTCGAAGACTATCTCGCGGCGCGGATGATCTCGACGCCGCTCGGCCTGCTGGACTGCGACATTCCGATCGACGGTGCTTGCGTTATCATCGTTTCCGCGGCGGATGCTGCGCGCGACTGTGCGAAGGCACCGCTTTCGATCGAGGCGATGAGTGCGGCCATGCGTGGCAAGGAAAGCTGGGACCAGCAGCCCGACCTGACGCGGATGGCGGCGCACGACGCGGGCGCAGACCTGTGGTCGCGTACCGCCCTGACGCCCGCAGACGTTGACGTGCTGGCGCTGTATGACGGCTTCAGCATCCAGATCCCCTTGTGGATCGAAGCGCTCGGCTTCTGCGGCCAAGGAGAGGCAGCCGGCTTCATCGCCGACGGTCATCCATTGGCCGGGGGGCGCTTTCCGGTCAACACCGGCGGCGGTCAGCTTTCGGCTGGGCGACTACATGGTTTCGGTTTGCTACACGAGGCGTGCGTGCAATTGTGGGGGGAGGGTGGAGGACGGCAAGTGCCGGATGCACGCGTCGCCGCCTGCGGCATGGGGGGCGGACCGCTTGCCGGCGCGATGTTACTGGTGCGCCAATGACCGCCACACGCTGGAACACGGCGCTGATCCTCCTTGCCTTGTGGCTGGCGGAGGCGACCGGCGCGTTCGAGACCGCGATGATCTATGCCGCGTTCAAGGCGCTGATCGTCACCTTTCACGATCCGGCCAAGGTCGGCTGGCTGGTCACCGCCTTTCTGCTGGTCAGCGCCGGCGGCGCGGCGGTGGTCGGGCGGCTTGGCGACCTGTACGGGCGGCGGCGCGTGATACTGTGGCTGCTTGCGGCGGGCGCGCTCGGCGCGGCGGTCAGTGCGTCGGCGACGAGCTTCGCCGTGCTCCTCGTCGGACGCTCGATCGAGGGTCTTAGCGCGGCGATCCTGCCGCTGGTTATCGGCCTCGTGCGGGAGAACCTGCGCCGTGAACGCGTCGCGCTGGGCATCGGGCTGATGATATCGGGTGCGTCGGCCGGCACCGCGGCGGGGCTGGTGATCGGTGGCGTGATCGTCGACCATTTTTCGTGGCATGCGGTATTCCTGGCGAGCACGTCGTTCGCGGTGCTGTCGTTCGGGTTGGTGCTGGCATTGGTTCCCCGGTCTCACGGCACCGCCACGGGGGCGCCGCTCGACTGGCTGGGCGGCGTGCTGTTCGTACCGGCGGTCGCGGGCCTGCTGCTGTATGTCAGCAACGGCCGCGGCTGGGGCTGGACCAGCGCGGGGATGATCGCGCTGCTGATCGGGTCGGCGGCGTTGCTCGCGCTGTGGATCGTGCAAAGCCTGCGTAAGCCTGATCCCTTGATCGACATCCGCCTGTTCGCCGACCGCAGGGTGCTGGTCGCGAACGTGATCGGCGCGCTGGTCGCGATGGGCGCGTTGCAGATCACGCTCGTCTTCTCGGTGCTACTGCAGGCGCCGCGCTGGACCGGCATCGGGCTGGGGGCGAGCGCGACGCTGGCGGGCTTGGCGAAACTGCCGTCGAACCTCGGTTCGCTGTTTGCCGGGCCGCTCGGCGGTTACCTGACCGAGCGGCGCGGTGCGCGGCTGACGATGATCGGCGGCGGGTTGCTCGCAACCTTGGGCTGGCTGCTCGCGATGTGGCAGCACGGCTCGGTCGCGATGCTGGTCGCGGTGCTGTGCGTCATCTCGTTCGGCACGACGATCCTGTTCGCGGTCGGCCCGACGCTGCTGGTCGCCGCGGTGCCTTCGGCGCGCACCAGCGAAGCCGCCGCGATGATGGGGGTCGTACGCCAGATCTTCATCGCAATCGGCGCGCAGCTCGTGGCTGTACTGCTGGCGACCGACACGCTCGCCGGTCCGGACGGCGCGCGCTATCCGACCGCCAATGCCTTCATGCTGACAATGGGGGTGATCGTCGCGCTATGCGCGCTGGCGACGCTTGTCGCGCTGGCACTGCCCCGTAGAATCCATGCCGGGCTGGCGCCGGCGGTTCCGCCCGCCAGCGCCTGAACGTCATTCCGCCGGTTCCAGCGCATCCGCGCTCAACTGCCCGTCGGCCTCGGTCACTTCGGAGAACATCTTGGTGATGTCGCCTGAGGTTACCGGTCGGCGCGCCTCGCCGGGCGCGAGCGGGGCGGGTCCGCCGAACGACACGGGCGCGGTATCGACATGGGTCGCCAGCTTGCGCAGCGCGCCTGCGGTGCAGTTCTCGCGTCCCCCCATCATCCCGAACGCGTCGAACTGATAGAGCCGCAAGGCGTTCAGGTGGGTCACCTTGTCGATGACGGGATCGCTCAGGACCGACACGGATTGCAGCAGCAATTCCGCCGACTCGGGCCAAACGCTGTCCGAGTGCGGATAGTCACATTCGTAGGAGACGTTGTCCTCGCCGATTGCGTCGATGTTCTTCAGCCCGAATACGTCGTCGATGAAACAGGTCATGAAATGATCGCGGAAGACCTCGCTCGGCTTTTGCTTGCCGAAGTCCGAATAGGTCCAGGCGCGATGATGCTCGTACGTGAAATCGGCGCGTTCCAGAAAATACGGGATCCACCCGATGCCGCCTTCGGACAACGCGATCTTCAGCGGATAACGCTGGATCGCCTTCAGCCACAGCCAGTCGGCCGCCGAGTTGACGATCGAGATCGGCATGGTGACGATCCATGCGTCGATCGGCGAATCCATCGACGCGTGCGGCGCGGCGGCGCCCGAGCCGATATGGATATTGATGACTATGTTGTGATCGGCGCATGCCTTCCACAGCGGCTCCCAATGGTCGCTGTGAATACTCGGCTGGCCGCGCAACGCCGGGTTGTCGCTGAACGAGATTGCATGGCACCCCTTTGCGGCGACGCGCTCGATCTCCGCGACGGTCGCCTTGATATCCCAATAGGGGATGATCGCATTCGGGATGTTGCGGCCCGGATACGAGCCGCACCATTCGTCGATATGCCAGTCGTTATAGGCGCGGAGCAGGGTGAGCGCGTTGTCCCTGTTCTCGAACTTGTGGAACAACGACCCGTCGAAGGTGACGACGCTCGGAAAGTTCAGCGAGGCGAGGATACCGTTCGCGTTCATGTCCTCGATACGCGCGTGGATGTCCCAGGCGCCCTTGCGCATCTGGTCGAACGAGATCGGCTCGCAGCCATATTCCTCCCGCATCCGGCCGACCACCGCGTTCAACCCGATATTGCCCGCGCGGCGACCCTCGAACAGCCAGAAGTCGGCACCCTTGTCATCCTTGCGGATTTGCGGCTTGATCGCCTGATGCTGCGCCGACAGATGCTGGTCGAACATGGTCGGCGGCTCGACGATATGATCGTCTACGCTCGCGATAATCAGATCCTCGGCCTTCATCCTGCGTCTCCTTCACTTTGATCCTGTCTGCGTCCGATGTCGGACTAACGAGAGAACAAATCAACCCGGTTATACAACTGATCGAACAATCAGCGTGGAGCCATGCGGATGGCGCCGTCGAGGCGGATCGCCTGGCCGTTGAAATATCCGTTTCGCACCGTTTCCAGCACCAGGCTGGCGAACTCGTCCGGATGGCCCAGCCGTTTGGGAAACGGCACCGATGCGGCAAGTCCTTCGAGGACCTTCTCCGGCACGCCCAGCATCGGCGGGGTCGCCATGATACCGGGCAGGACGGTGTTGATGCGGATGCCCTCGCTGGACAGGTCGCGCGCGATGGTCAGCGTCATGCCGACGATCCCGGCTTTCGATGCCGAGTAGGCGGCCTGGCCGATCTGCCCGTCCTGCGCGGCGACCGAGGCGGTGTTGGCGATGACCCCGCGCTCGCCGTCATCGAGCGGCTCGAGCGTCATCATCCCCGCGGCGGCGATGGTAATGCAGCGGAACGTGCCGATCAGGTTGAGTCCGACCGTGAAGGTGAAGTCGTCCATGCTGTGGCGCAGGATGTCGCCGGTGTCGCGTTTGCGGGCCACGGTCTTGCCACCGCGCGCGCCGCCGGCGCAATTGACTAGGATACGCTCCTGTCCATGCGCGGCGCGGGCGTGCGCGAAGCCGGCCAGCGTGGCCGCCTCGTCAGTGACGTCGACGCGGGCGAACGCGCCCCCGAGTACGGCGGCGGCTGCTTCGCCCTTCGCCACGTCGAGATCGAAGATCGTCACGCGAGCGCCCGCCGCCGCCAGCGCAGTCGCCGTCGCGTAGCCCAGCCCCGATGCGCCGCCGGTGACGATGGCGGCGGTTTTCGTGTCGATCTTCATGCCAGTTCCTCGATGACGGCGGGCGAATTATAAGCGGCGGGAACGGGGTGCGCGCCGCGTGCTTCGATCAAGTCGATGTTCACGTCCGGCGGCAGCCCGAGCACCGCCAGCAACGCTTCGGCCATCGACCGCGGATCAGCCGCCGTACCGGTAAACGCGGCGTGACCCGATCGCCGTATCGTCGCGAAGAAGCGCTCCGCCGTCGCCGGGTCCCAACCGATATGTCCTGTCGTGCCCGCCACCGAGCCGGACCGCAACACGGTCACGCGGATACCGTCGTCGCGCAGTTCGTCGCGCAGGCCCGCCGCCAGAGTTTCGATTCCGGCCTTGGTTGCGGCATAGACGGTCAGGAGCGGAAACGGCATTCGCACTGATTCGCTCGATACGAACACGATCTGCCCCTTGCTCCGCCGCAGCAGCGGGATCGCCGTGCGCGTGCAACGGATCGGCCCCAGCAGGTTGACCGCAACGTGCGCCTCGACCTCATCGTCGCTTGCTTCTTCGAGGAGAAACGGCCGGAAGATTGCCGCATTGTTGATGAGGATGTCGAGCTGGCCGAAACGTTCGATCACCGCCGCAATGGCGCGATCCACCGAGTCGGACGACGTGACATCGCAAGGCAGGGCTAGCACCTGGTCCTTATACGTCGCCGCAAACGCGTAGAGTTCGTCCGACGTCCGCGCCAGACACCCGACCCGGGCTCCGGCGGCGGCCAGCGCTTCGACGAAATGGCGACCAAGCCCGCGTGAACCACCGGTGACGACCGCCACCTTGCCGCGCAGTATGCCCATCGCCGACGCCACTATCAGGCGGTCGTTGCCAGCCGACGCGTCGGTGCCGAGGCTGTCAACAAGCCCGCGAGGCGATCCTGCACGATCGCTTCGGCATCGCCCGTGATCCGGTCGATGAGTTCGGCGACAGTCGGGATATCGTGGATCAGGCCCTGGATCTGCCCCGCCCAGAACACGCCTGCCGCCATATCTCCTTCCTCCAGCACCCGGCGACCCTGTACGCCGGCGACGAGATGCGCGACATCCTTGAACGTCGCGTCGGGTTGGGCGAGCAGGCGGACGACTTCATCCGACACCGCGCTGCGGCCGACCCGCGCGGTATTGTGGAGCTTGCGAAAGATTAGGTTGGTGCCCCGCTCGTCATTGTCGAGATACGCTTGCTTGACGTTGGCATGGATCGGCGCCTCCTGCGTGGCGCAGAAGCGTGTGCCCATGTTGATCCCGTCCGCCCCGAGCGCGAGCGCCGCCACGAGGCCGCGTCCGTCGCCGAAGCCACCGCTGGCGAGCATCGGAATCTTCACCTTGTCGGCGGCGGCGGGAATGAGGATCAGGCCGGGAATATCGTCCTCGCCCGGATGTCCCGCGCACTCGAAGCCGTCGATCGAGATGGCGTCGACACCCTTGCGCTCGGCCGACAGCGCGTGGCGAACCGCCGTGCATTTATGGATGATCCGGACGCCTGCCGCCTTGAACATCTCCCACAATTCAGCGACGGCGGCGGTCCCCGCGGTCTCCACCACCGGTATGCCGGCATCGATGATCGCTTGGGCGTAAGCCTTGTAGTCGGGGGAATTCATCGTTGGGAAGACCGTCATGTTAACGCCGAACGGCCTGGCGGTCATGCTTCGGCAGCGCTCGATCTCTTCCGACAGCGCGAGCGGGCTGGGCTGTGTCAGCGCAGTCAGGACGCCGAGTGCGCCGGCGTTGGAGACCGCACTGGCCAGTTCTGCACGGCCGACGCCCTGCATGCCGCCCTGCACGATCGGATGTTCGATCTCCAGCAATTGGGTGATCCGAGTGCGGAATGCCATCATGTCCCTCGAAGCAGTAGCCGATACCCGATACACCTAGTAATCTATGTCGTCCATATGATTAAGACCGGGATCAGTCATGCATGCGCGTGGCGCGGTGGATCGCCGCTGCCGCCGCAGTTGACAGGCCCATGTTGAGACATTCCTGATCGAGCACGGCCTCGAAATTCGTATCCTCCGCCATGTTGAGGTTGGCTTTCATGTAACGCCAGGCCATGCGTGGACCGTCGGCGAGCCGTTGCGCTGCGGTCATCGTCAAGCCCCGTAGATCGGCGCTCGCGAACAGCTTTGTGTAAATACCTCGGGCATGCGCCTCGGCCGCGCCGATCTTTTCTCCGAGGAAGAACAGTTCACGCGCGGCGGCGGTGCCCAGGATCCGCGTCCAGAACCAGGTGGACCCGAAGTCGCCCGATGCGCCGATGCGGTCGAACGCGGTCAGAAAGGTCGCCGTCTCGCTGGCGAAACGCAGGTCGCAGGCCCCCGCGATGCCGATGCCCGCGCCAGCGACGGGTCCGTTGACCATCGCGATCGTCGGCTTTGGCATTTCGTGCAACAGCCGTGACGCCTCGACGAAGCCGCGCAGTTCGGCAAAGCCCTGTTCAACGCGGCTGCCGCGTTCCGCGTCGACGGTCATCGGCGTGCGATCGCCCTTCAGGTCGCCGCCCGAACAGAAGCCGCGACCCGCGCCGGTCACCACGACGCATCCCGCCGCCGGGTCGCGCGCCGCTTCCGCCACGGCATCGGCGAATGCCGCCATCATCGACGGGACCAGCGCGTTGAGCCGGTCGGGGCGATTGAGCGTTATGATCCGCACACCGGCGTCCTGCTCCACCAGAATTTCCGCTTCGTCCATGCCGCATCCTTCTTGCCAAGCCTGCCCACATCGCTAACTACGTGGCAATCCGGCCGGAGGGCAAGACGTGCAGTGGGAAACGATCCTCGTCGAGCAGGCGGATCACGTGGCGACGGTCACGATCAACCGGCCGTCTGCGATGAACAGCTTCGACAAGGCGATGATCGCCGAGTTCGCGACGCTCTGGCGCATCTTCGCCGAGGATGACGCGGTTCATGCGGTGGTGCTGCGGGCGGCGCCCGGTCGCGCCTTCTCGACCGGCATAGACGTCAAGGCGGTGGTCCAACCGGGCGGCGCGATCCTGCACGACAATGTCTGGACCGCCGAAGACCCGGGCGGGGCGCTCGGGCCGAAATCCAGTCGCTGTTGGAAGCCCGTGGTATGCGCGGTGCACGGCATGGCGGCGGGCGGAGCCTTCTATTGGCTCAACGAGGCCGACATCCTGATCTGCTCGGAGGATGCGAGTTTCTTCGATCCGCACGTGACGTACGGCCTGACCGCGGCACTGGAACCGATCGGCGCGACCTATCGGATGCCGCTCGGCGACGTCCTCCGCATGGCGTTGCTCGGGAATGACGAGCGCATCTCGGCGGCGACCGCGTTGCGCGTCGGGCTCGTGACGGAGGTGCTGCCGCTCGATGCGTTATGGGCCCGCGCCGACGAACTCGCGCGGATCATCGCCGCCAAGCCACCCGCCGCGATCCAGGGAACGGTGCGCGCGATCTGGGAGTCGCTTGACCTGACACGTTCGACCGCGCTGAAGCTAGGGTATCGCTATTGCCAGGTCGGGAACCCCGTCGGCGAGGTGCAGTTCGATCCTGCGACGCTTGCCGGCGGAAGGCGCTACACGACACGGTAAGTCGCACCTGCTATCCGTCCATCCGACGAAAATGCGGAATCCAGACGTCCTCCGCCTGAACAAAGCCCACCTGCACGCGCTGCCCGATCGCGACATCCGCCGCGTCGGCATCGTCGAGCCGCGCGGTGAGCCGCACGCCGGGTTGTCCGTCCAGGTCGACCACGACCAGCGTATAGGGGACAGTCAGGTCGGGCAGCCAGCGCTGATGGTTGGTCGTGAAGCTGTGGACCGTCCCCGATCCCCGCGCCGCGCGCGGCGTGACGCGGCGCGACAGGCATTTGGGGCAAATCAGCTCGGGCGGATGGATCGCATGGTCGCAGGCATCGCAATGCGCGATCATCAGTTCGCCGCGCGCGCCGCTCGTCCAGAAGGCGGTGTTCTCCGGCGTCAGCTCCGGGAGCAACGGGTCGCTCATAGCGCCTCGATGATCGTCACGTTCGCCAGCCCGCCCCCCTCGCACATCGTCTGCAGCCCGTAGCGACCGCCGCGTGCGCGCAACGCATGGACCAAGGTCGCCATCAGCTTGGTGCCGCTCGCGCCGAGCGGGTGCCCGAGCGCGATCGCGCCGCCGTTGACGTTGAGCCGGGCGTGATCGGCACCTACGTGCCGCAGCCAGGCGAGCGGGATCGGTGCGAACGCTTCGTTCACCTCGTACAGGTCGATCTCGTCGATCGACAGCCCGGATTTCCTGAGCGCCTTGTCCGTCGCGAACAGCGGCTCCTCCAGCATCACCACCGGGTCGCCGCCGGTGACGGTCAGATCGACGATGCGGGCGAGCGGGGTCAGGCCGTGCGCCTTGAGCGCGCGCTCGGAGACGACCAGCACCGCCGACGCCCCGTCGCAGATCTGACTGGCGTTGCCGGCGGTAATGACTCCGCCCTCCACCAGCGTGCGCAGCGAAGCGATCGATTCGGCGGTCGCATCGAACCGAATCCCTTCGTCGCGGTCGTGCACCGCCGGCGTTCCGTCGGGCAGCGTGACCGCGACCGGCGCGAGTTCTCCGGCGAATGCGCCCCGCATGGTCGCGTCGGAGGCGCGGCGATGGCTTTCGAGCGCATACGCATCGAGATCGTCGCGAGTGAAGCCGTATTTGCGAGCGATCATTTCCGCGCCCGCGAACTGGCTGAAGCCGTCGACTCCGAACCGCTTGAAGACCGAGTCACTATGCGATCGCACCCCCTGCTCCGCAAGCGCGGGCGACCCCATCGGCACGCGGCTCATGCTCTCCACCCCAGCTGCGACCACCACGTCCTGCGTACCCGACATCACGGCCTGTGCGGCGAACTGCACCGCCTGTTGTGAAGAGCCGCACTGCCGGTCGATCGTAACCGCCGGCACGCTTTGGGGCAGGCGCGAGGCAAGCACCGCGTTGCGACCGATATGATTGGACTGTTCCCCCGCCTGGCTGACGCACCCCATGATGACATCTTCGATCGCCGCCGGATCGATGCCGCTGCGGTCGACGATCGCATCGAGCGCGACCGCGCCGAGATCGTTGGCATGAACACCCGCCAGCCGACCGTTGCGGCGGCCCCCGGCGGTGCGGACGGCGTCTACGATATAGGCATGAGCCATAAGGGAACTCCGACTGTTAGAGCGACTGGCCGTCATCGACGGTGATCGAGGTGCCCGTGACACCGCGCGCGGAATCAGAACAGAGGAACAGCAATGCCGCGTCGAGGTCGCTGGCTTCCAATAGCCTGCGGCGATGGAATCTGGCGATCTGTGCCGCGCCCTGCGGCGTATCGAACCATTCCTGGTTGATCTCGGTACGGATATAGCCCGGCGCGATCATGTTGACATTGATCCCCTGGCGTATCCAGTCACGCGCCAGCACCTTGCCCATCTGCGCCACGCCCGCCTTGGTGGCGCTGTACGGCGCGAGCCCGACATCGACCTTGAATGCGGTAATCGAGGTGATCAGCACGATCCGCCCATGCTGACGCTCGCGACTGCCGGCGGCGATCAGCCGTCGTGCGCCCTCGCGCGCGGTGAGGAAGGGGCCCCGCACGTTGACGGCCATCAGCCGGTCGAAGTCCGCAACGCTGACGTCGACCGCAGCCGCCTCGATGTTCATTCCGGCGTTGGCGACGATCGTGTCGACCGTTCCGAACGCGGCTTCGGCAGCGTCATACGCCGCGATCGTCGAGGCTTCGTCGGCGACGTCCATCTCTACCGCGATCGCTGCGCCGCCCTCGGCTTCGATTGCGGCGCATTGCGATGCCAGACGATCGGCGCGACGCGCAGCAAGCACGACCTTCGCGCCCGCTGCGGCCAGCGTCTGCGCGAAACGCGCGCCCAGCCCGGACGACGCGCCGGTAACGAGGGCTACGCGTCCGGTCAGGTCAGGCCCGAAATCTGTCACCCGCACTTACTGACCGACATGAACCGCCTTTTAACATATATGACCTAGTGGGGTAAGTAAGGCGCGGGAGCCGATCTCGTCAAGCCGACGTCTCTGTCTACCGTTGCGCTCCGATCCGATGCTGCTAACGTTCAGGACGATGACGACAGCACAGGACGTCCCGTCGAACGGATACGGTGACACACCCGATAAGAGCGGCATCGATTACGCGAGCCTGCTCGGCGCAGCCGTCACCGGCGATGGCGTGCTCGACGCGGCCGCACGGTGCTTGGCGCGCAAGGGGCTCGATGCAACATCGCTCGACGAAGTCGCGGTCGAGGCGGGTGTCTCGCGCACGACGCTTTACCGCCGCTTCGGCAACCGCGAGGCACTGTTCCGCACGCTGATCGTCCAGCGCGCGCAGCCGTTTCGCGTCTGGTCGGAGAGCGTGCTGCTCGGCACCGGGTCGCCGGCGGAGCGGATCGAACGGGTACTGACCGCGGCGATCCTGCAGATCCAGCGCATCGGCTGGCTCGATGCTTCGCTGTCGGCGGGAATGTCGGCCTTCGGGATGCGCGTATTCAAGTCGGCGCACGCGATGCTTGCCCGGCAGACGATGGAGCGCCTGCTCGACTCGCTGCTCGACGCGCGCGCGCGCGATGCCGGCGTGACCGTTGCCGAACTGCTCGACTGGCTGGCGGAACAGATGATCCTGCTCGCGTCCGCACCTGGCTGGGACGAGGCGGTGCTGCGCCACCGGCTCCACTATTTCGTGATTTCCGTCATCGCGCCCGAATCGGTCGGCGACACCGCAACCCTTGCACGCTTGTCGGCGATCGAGGCGCGGCTCGACCAATTGATCGATCTGACGGGAAACAACACCTAGACAGCGTACAGATATTTGATACAAAGTAACGGTCATGTTTCAGGCGCGACGACAGCGTCGAGGTGAGGTGCTGGATGGTCGCGATATCGGTCACGCTTCGGGAAGGCACCACGCAGCGCATCGCTGCCACGCCCGGAATGTCGGTGATGGAGGCTATTCGCGAAACCGGTATAGATGAGCTGCTGGCCTTGTGCGGCGGGTGTTGTAGCTGTGCGACCTGCCATGTGGTCGTTGCCGACGCTTGGATCGAGCGGGTCGGCTCGCCCGGCCCCGATGAAGACGACCTGCTCGAAAGCTCGTCTCACCGTACGCCCACGTCGCGGCTGTCATGCCAGATCGGCATCACCCCCGCGCTCGACGGGCTCGAGATCACGATCGTCGCGGAAGACTGAAACGGCCGCCAGGAAGAGAGTCATGCAAGAAACCATAGCGTCCGTTCCGATGCTGGCCCCCGTTCCAGCACATGTGCCACCCGAAATGGTCAAGCCGTTCGATTTCGCCGCCGCGCCGGGGATGGAGAAATGTCCCTTCGCGACGGTGCACCGGCTGCACGACGAGCAGCGCATCTTCTGGAACCCGGCGGACCTGCGCTTCGGCGGCACCTGGGTCCCGACGCGCGCGGAGGACATCCGGTTCGTGCTGAACCGGCCCGACCTGTTCTCCAACAAGGGGGAAGCGGGCTTTTCGGCGCTCATGGGTGAGCAATGGGACCTGATCCCGCTGGAACTCGACCCGCCGCAACATGGCAAGTTCCGCAGCCTGCTCAACCCGTTGCTGTCGCCGCCGGCCGTCGCGAAGCTGACACCGCGCATCGAGGAGCGCTGCGCCGCGTTGATCGACAGGGTGCGGGGTGACGGCACATGCGAGTTCATGGCCGCCTTCGGACGCGCGTTCCCGATCGGCGTTTTCATGGAATTGATGGGCTTGCCTGAAGATCTGTACGACACCTTCATCGGTTGGGAGTTCGAGCTGCTGCACTCGTACGATTTCGCGCGCATGGGCGCGGCGGCGGTTGCGATCCGCGACTTCCTGCGCGACCTGGCCGAACAGCGTCGTGCGCAGCCGACCGGCGATCTGACGAGCATCGTCGTCCATGCGGAAGTCGACGGCCGCAAGCTGAGCGACGACGAGGTCAAGGGCATCCTCTATCTGCTGTTCGTCGGTGGGCTCGATACGGTGGCGTCATCGCTCGGCTTCTTCTTCCGCCACCTGGCGACCGATCTCGACCAGCAGCGGATGCTGCGGGCTCATCCCGACCGGATCGACAAGGCGATCGAGGAACTGCTGCGGCGCTTCTCGGTGGTCACGACCTGGCGGCAGTGCAAGATGGACGTCGAGCTTGCCGGTGCCCAAATGAAGGCGGGCGACTGGGTGACGTGCAACGACTCGCTTGGCAGCCTCGACCCAACGGAGTTCGCCGATCCGATGGAGGTCGACCTCGATCGCCGGAACGTGCGCCATCTCGCTTTCTCGTTCGGGCCGCATTTCTGCATGGGCTCGCATCTCGCGCGTCGGGAACTGTCGGTGGCGTTACACGCATGGTTGACCGGCATGCCCGAATGGCGGCTGAAACCGGATACCCCAGTCGTCGTGCACGGCGGACTGTTCGGCGTGGAGCATCTCGAACTCGAATGGGCCGCATGATGGCTTCGAGGTCCTGCTCCGCGCTCTATATCGACGGCGAATGGGTCGATACGGTCGAGCGCGAAACCATCATCAATCCGGCGACCGAAGCGGCGATCGGCGAAGCGCCGGTCGGCGGCCCGGCCGATGTCGGGCACGCCATCGCAGCCGCTCGCCGAGCCTTCGACACCGGACCGTGGCCGAGCATGCCGGTCGAGCGGCGGCAGGCGATGCTGTCCGCGTTCCTGGACGCGATCGACGCGCGCGCGGACGAGATCGTCGCGCTGATCGTCGCGGAAGCGGGATCGACGCAGATGATGGCGCGCATGCTCCATTACGGCGTTCCGATGCAGCACGCGCGGCACATGGTCGCGCTCGCGTCGCGCCCGGCGGTCACGCCCTTGCCGGTTGAAACGACCCCCAACATGGCGGGCGGGCTGACGCTCGGCGCGGGGGTGATGGTGCGCGACCCGGTCGGCGTAGTGGCGGCGATCACCGCGTACAACTTCCCGTTCTTCCTGAACCTCGCCAAGATCATTCCGGCGCTCGCGGTCGGCTGCACGGTCGTGCTGAAACCCTCGCCCTATACCCCGATGGAAGCACTGATCCTCGGTGAGATCGCGGATACGGCGGGCCTCCCCAAGGGCGTGCTCAACATCGTCACCGGGGGCAAGGACGTCGGTGAGGCGCTGACCAGCGACCCGCGGGTCGACCTCGTCAGCTTTACCGGGTCCGACGCGGTGGGAGCGGCAATCCAGGCGCAGGCGGCGCCGACGCTTAAGCGCGTGCTGCTCGAACTGGGTGGCAAGTCGGCGATGATCGTGCGCGCCGATGCCGACCTGACCGAGGCTGCCGCGAACGGGCTAGGCGGCTTCACGATCCACGCGGGGCAGGGCTGCGCGCTGCTGACGCGGCATATCGTCCACAATTCGGTCCGGGGGGATTACGTTTCGCGGCTCAAGGCGATGGCGGCGTACATCAAGGTCGGTGATCCGGCCGATCCGAGCGTCACGATGGGACCGCTGATCCGCGATGTCGCGCGGACCCGGACCGAACGCTACGTCGAAGTGGCGCTGAGCGAGGGCGCGACGCTCGTTACCGGCGGCGGGCGCCCCGGGGGACTCGACAAGGGGTTCTTCTTTCAGCCGACGCTGTTCGACGACGTCCACAACAGCCATCGCATTGCGCGCGAGGAAGTGTTCGGGCCTGTCGGCGTGGTGATCGGCTATGACGACGACGACGAGGCGATCGCGCTCGCCAACGACAGCGACTTCGGTTTGTCGGGCGGCATCTTCTCCACCGACGTAGGTCGCGCCTACGAAATGGCGCTGCGGATGCGGACGGGCGGGGTGCAGATAAACGGAGGTGGCGGCCGCATGTCGAGCCACGCCCCGTTCGGCGGGGTCAAGCGCTCGGGCTATGGCCGCGAATATGGCGTCGAGGGGTTGAACGAGTTCACCACGATCAAGACGGTCAGCTTTCGCGGCGGCTGACCGCCGCCGGTCTATACCCGCTCGATGATGATCGCCGGTGCCATGCCGCCAGCCGCGCACATCGTGACGAGCCCGCGATTCAGATCGCGGCGTTCGAGCTCGTCGAGGATCGTGCCGATCAGGATCGCACCCGTCGCGCCAATCGGATGGCCTAGCGCGATCGATCCGCCGTTGACGTTAACCTTGTCGCGGTCAAGACCGAGATCGCGGATAAACTTTTCCGCCACCACCGCGAACGCTTCGTTGATCTCCCACAGGTCGATATCGTCCACCGTCAGCCCGGCCTTGGCGAGCACCTTGCGCGCCGCTGGCACCGGCGCGTTGAGCATCAATGTGGGGTCGTCGCCGACATTGGCGATCGCGAGGACGCGCGCGCGGGGCTTCAGCCCATGCGCCTCGGCATAGGCCGGGGAGGCGAGCAGTACCGCCGCCGCGCCATCGACCACACCCGAGGAATTGCCCGCGTGGTGGAAATGCTCGATCGTAAGGTGGGGGAACTTGCGGTTGATCTGTTTGCGATAGGTCGCGCCGGTATCGTCGATCGGATAGTCCGCGAGCGCGGCAAATGCGGGCTTCAGCCCGGCCAGTCCTTCGGCGGTCGTCTCGGGCCGCGGATACTCGTCGTGGTCCAGCACGATAGCGCCGCCATCGTCGGTGACGGGCACGATCGATTTATCGAAGCGGCCCTCGTCTATCGCGATCTTGGCACGACGCTGGCTCTCCAGGCCGAAGGCGTCGAGTTCAGCGCGGCCGATTCCCTCGAGCGAGGCGATCGCGTCGCCGCATACGCCCTGATGCGACTGCGGGTGCATGACGTCGAGCCGCGGGTTGCCCGAGCCGATGCCGTAGAGCGGCTTTCCGTCCGCC